>JAHEDM010000044.1 GCA_024641205.1 Actinomycetes bacterium | reverse complement strand
GCCAAGGAGAAGACCGCGGCGGTGCCGTGGAGGAACCCGCGCACGGGATGGTGCATCTTCCCGAGCGTGATCCGGTCCACAGCTTGAGCCTACCTCTGCCACCGATGGTCGGATGATTGGCGAGGCCTGCATCCTCGGGGAGGCCGGAAAACATGGAATCGGAGCAAGCGTTCAGGGGGCGGTACGATGCACACGACCACGTGGGAGATCGATGAGCCCGAACAAAACCCTGCTGCGGCCCGTCTACCGCCTGTACGAGGATCGTCTCCTCCGGCAGATGAACCCACAACGATTGCCGCGTCACATCGGCATCATTCTCGACGGTCATCGGCGGTACGCTCGGGCCGAAGGCCTGGCCGACTACGAGGCCAGCTATCAGGTCGGTATGCGGAAGTTCGAGGAGTTTCTCGGCTGGGCGCAACAGATCGATATCCCCGCCATTACCGGCTGGTTGTTGAGTCGAGAGAATCTGGCCCGCCCCTCCGAGGAGCTTCAGCCGTACTTCGAAGTATTGATCGGCCTGTTTGAGAGATTGCCCGAACTCACCCAGCGCTACGGATTCGAGTTGCGTTTCATCGGGAGTCTGGACCTGCTCCCCCCGGATCTGGTCAGTGCCGCCAAACAGGCACAAGAAAGGGCAGGTGATGGTCACCGCCGGCTGACTATTGCCATTGGATACGGGGGCCGTCAAGAGATCGTCGACGCCGTCCAGGATCTCGTTTCTTCGCTTGCGGCGGCAGGGACCCCGGCGAAGGAGATCGCAGATCGCATTGATGCCGAGCAGATTGCCGATCACCTTTACACGGCAGATCTCCCCGACCCCGACCTTGTGATTCGCACCAGCGGTGAGTCGCGATTGTCTGGATTTCTCCTCTGGCAATCGGCGTACTCGGAGTTCGCCTTCGTCGACGTGTACTGGCCGGCCTTCCGCCGCGTCGACTTCCTCCGATCGCTGCGGGACTTCACCCGTCGGAATCGCCGCTTCGGCAGGTAGCCCAACTATCGGCGGGGGGACTCGACCACGCTTTCAATACTCATGGTCGTGGCTGTGCGCTGCGCCCGAACCGGGCGCGTCTGGACCCTTTCAACAACCTGGCTCGCCGTGGTTCCCGCAGCAGTCCGATCGGTTCTTGAGCTTGATGGCGTTGTTCTTGGCCACCATCGCCAGCTTCTCCAGGAAGGGCAGGTTGGAATTGCGCCAGTTGTTGACGACGTGGCGGGGATGGGGGCTATTGCTCATAGAGGAAACCTAGTCCGGCTTTGCGGGTTCTGATGATCGCGCCTAGATCGTGGCCTCAGCGATTCCGGCCTAACCAACGGTCCCACTCGGCTCCTCAGTGGAAGGAGCTCAGGGTCGAGTGTTGGTCCATCTGGTGGTGGAGAAACTGGCTCCGGTGGAACGTGACACCCACCAGGTACCACTGGAATGGTAGTTGGCGATGTCATCCTTCCCGTCCCCAGTGAAGTCGCCTGCCATCTGGGGGTTCCAGCCGCTGGTCGTGCTGAAGTCGGCCCACACCTTCGTGGTGAAGCCGGTCCCGGTTGACCGTGCGACTCGCCAGGTCCCGTCGGCTCCGTAGAAGCCGGCCAGGTCGTCCTTTCCGTCACCGTCGTAGTCGCCCAGACGTTGACGGCCCCAACCGACGGGAACGGTACCCCACAGAGTCGTCGAAAAAGAGGTACCTGTGGAGCGGGAAACCCACAGCCTGCCCCCTGAATGCAGATTGGCGATGTCGTCTTTGCCGTCGCCGTTGAAATCGCCAATCAGCTGCGGATCCCAACCCTTGGTGGTGGAGAAGTCGGCCCACAGGCTGGTGGCGAATGCGGTTCCGGTTGACCGCGAGACCCACCAGGTTCCGTTGGAGTCGTGGAAGTTGGCGATGTCGTCTTTGCCGTCACCGTCAAAATCGCCAACCAGCTGCGGATCCCAACCCTTGGTGGTGTAGAAGTCGGCCCAAAGGCTGGTGGCGAACGCGGTTCCGGTTGACCGCGAGACCTGCCAGGTTCCGTCGGAGTCGTGGAAGTTGGCGATGTCGTCTTTGCCGTCACCGTTGAAATCCCCTACCAGCTGCGGACCCCAGCCCTTGGCTCTGGACAAGGTTGCCCAGCGGCGGGTTGTGAACCCGCTGCCGGTGGAGCTTGAGACCCACCAGGTTCCGTTGGAGTCGTGGAAGTTGGCGATGTCGTCTTTGCCGTCGCCGTTGAAATCGCCAACCACTTGGGGTCCCCAGCCGGCCGCCGTGTAGTAATCGGCCCAGAGGGTGGTACTGAATCCGGTTCCCGTCGATTGGGTTACCCACCAGGTCCCATCCGAGCTGTAGAAGGAAGCGACGTCGTCTTTGCCGTCGCCGTTGAAATCGCCCTGCAGTTGGCTGGCGGGAGTTTCGCGAACCAGTTTGACGCACCATGGATAGACCGAGTTAGTGGAGGTCTTGTCGGGGTGAAAGGCATGCTGGGCGCCGACGCTCGCCGTCCGGGAATCAAGGAAGAAGACAGGCATCGTCTGAATCATCGAGTTCACGTTTCCCGGTATATCGGCGATTGGCGGCGTACTGAACGTGGTAGCGCCCGCCGAGTCGAGACCGTAGAGGAACCACTGCTCATTGGGCTGGTCGCCTCCCTCGGCCACATGGTCGTAGCTGGCCAGGGTCACCTGATAGCGGCCCGGCAGGAGCACGACCGAAACCAAATCTGATTGAGCGTCGGCCAGGCTTCGATCGGAGCGGAGCTGCTCATCGGGGAAATCGAGGATGATGCCGCCCGCGAGCGGGCATGGTGGGATGACGGGTTCGACGGCCCCTACGGGGAGCGCAGCCGCCATCATTACCAACGAGACCAGAATCACCGTTGCTGTTCTCGTCATGGTCGAATTCACCCGCATTGTGCCTCCCTTTTTCAGCCTCTGCATCGATCGGTGCTACTGATAGTAGCATTTAAGTCACTCATGGTGAAGTAGAAATCCAGTGAAGAGATGTGATCCATGGGCGCACCGCGTCACGCAGGTTAGCTTCGTTGAGGAGTCGTCGTGACCGGCGCCCGGTCAGATCCCCATGGATCAATGCTTATCGTGTCGCAACTAGTTCACGGACACTCAGCATGGCCCGGACCGAACGAGGACCGCACCCATACACACGATCCGGTCGGCCGCCGGTTTCCACTATTGCTCTTCACGCCAGCGAAACAGGGCCGGCCGGCGTCCTCCGCACCAATTGGCCGGGCCAGACATGCAGAACATCATGCGCGACTTGGATCAAGCGGTACGGTGTCGATTGCGCCCCGGTGTGCGGAGGTCCCAAACTGAAGCGACCGCCCTTGGGGGAAGGCGGTCGCTATGGTCGGGCTAACACGGGAGGTGGGCTAACCACCCTTTCTATCGGTCGGAGTTCGAGTTCCTTGAGTGATTTCTCAAAAAAACGTAGAGCTCTTGTCAAGCACCTGCGCGCGTATGCCTTGCGCACGGACGGACCGTTCCGGCTGCGGTCCGGAGCGGTCGCCTCCTGGTACCTCGACGCCAGGCAGACCACCTTCGACGGTGCCGGGGCGCAAGCCGTAGCCGCGGCGGTGCTCGAAGCCCTCGACGAGCGGGTACAGGCAGTGGGAGGAATGACCATGGGCGCCGACCCGATCGCCGTAGCCACTGCGATGAGCGCTACGCAGAGCGGCCGACCGATGCGATCCTTCTCGATTCGCAAGGAAGTCAAGAGTCACGGGGCGGGAGGAAGATTGGTTGGGCCGGTGAACCCAGGAGATGCCGTAGCCATTCTCGAAGACACCACCACCACCGGTGGAGCACTGCTCGAAGCACTCGAGGTGGCGGTATCCTCCGGTTTGCACGTCGTGCAAGCGATCGCCCTCGTCGATCGAAGCGGAGGCGCCGTGCGCGATCGCATGGCTCGAGCCGGGATAGCCTATCTGGCTCTGATCACACCCGAAGATCTTGGAGTTGCGGAATGACCGAAACAGTCGAGTTCGAGACATCGGCGTGGAAAGTCTGGCTGCTTGCCATCCTTGGGGTGCCGTTCTTGCTCATCGGCGCCGATTTCTTCTTCGAACAGAAGTTGTTCGGATGGTTTCGGAACCTGATTTACGGGACCGAGGAGTTGCCCGCCTTCGAACCGCGTGACAAGATCCTGGCCGCGCTGTTCGTTGTTGGTGGCGCCGCCCTGATTCTGTGGGGGCTCAAAGAACTCGTGTTTCCCAAGAAGGTTCTGGTCGCAGACAACGAGGGGCTTCGTCTGGCCGTGGCCGGTCCGTTCCGTCCCCCCGTTCTGGTCCCCTGGAGCGTTCTCACGGATGTTTCGTACGAAGTGATCGACGACGAGGGTGATGATCGCCCTTCGGTCCTGGTTGAAATATCCGATCGGGCAGGTTTGCCTGATCATCCGTGGGGTGCCCGCTGGGTTGGCGAGGGTGTATTGCTGATCGACACGGCCGGCTGGTCGCCGGACGCCGCCAACATCGTTGAGTCGCTGTGGCGCCTACGCCAATCCGTTCAGGCACCGACGACGGAGTAGGAAAGAGGCCGGAGATGCTCATCGGAGCGCACGTCAACAATGCTCATCCGTTGGAGGAAGCCGCGGCACGAAGCGCCGATGCCGTGCAGATGTTCGCCTCGAATCCGCAATCCTGGAAGAAACCCCTGCCCCGCCCCGACGCCGAGGAGTTGAAGGCGGCGTCGATTCCGATCTACGTCCATGCCCCATATCTGATCAACGTCGTTTCGCCGAACAATCGGGTGCGCATTCCCAGCCGCAAGATTCTGGCCCAGACGATCGAGGCAGCCGAAGAGTTCGGGGCCACTGCCATCATCGTGCATGGGGGCCATATGACGGATGAAGGGTCACTAGAGGCCGGCCCGGAACGTTGGCGAAAGGCACTCGAACCGCTCGAAACCGACATCCCGATCCTGATCGAGAATACGGCAGGCGGAGAGGCGGCCATGGCTCGGCAGGTGGAAGACTTGGCCCGTCTGTGGGAGGAAATCGGCGATCTCGGTCCCGGATTCTGTCTGGACACATGCCATTTCTGGGCGGCAGGGGAGGATCTCGAAGGTCTCGTCGATCGAGTGATGGCTGCTACCGGTCGGATCGATCTGGTTCACTGCAACGACTCCCGTGATCCGTTCGACAGCCGGCGGGATCGTCATGCCAACCTCGGAAAGGGTGAACTACCCCCGGACCTGCTGCTCCAGGTTGTGCGCCAGGCCGGAGCGACGGTTATCGTTGAAACACCGGGTGGCGCCGAAGACCAAGCCGCCGATATCGCCTGGCTGCGGGCGAATGTGTGAGATCACGGTCCGTGTTGTCGAGCCCATAGGGAGGACGTCATGCCCCTGGTCGCCCCTCCGGGATGGTGGCCGGCTGCAGACGCCACGGGGCGCTTCCTGCCGTTGTCAGCAACGCTGAATTGCACGTTGGCTGTTGACCGGATGGCAACCTGGCTCGGTCTCGAGCGTGAAGAAGTGTCCGAATGTACCCATGTGGTGGTGCTGCCTTTCTTCGACGGGGAACGGACACCGAATCTTCCCAATGCGGCCGCATCCATCCTTGGTTCACGGCATACGACGGAACCGGGCGAGATTCTCCTCGACCTCTATCAGGGGGCGGTCCTCGGTCTGCTCGACGCCCTTGACGTGATCGATCGGTGTAGCTCGGGGATCAGGCCCGACGCTCCCCTCGTTCTGGTCGGCGGAGGGTCGAAAGGGGAAACTTGGAGGCAGGTGGTTCAGGCAATGTCCGGCCGGACGGTCCAGATTCCCGAGGCAGAGGTGCTCGTTGCGCTGGGAGCGGCCGCCCAAGCTGCGATGCTGGGAGAGGAACGCCCTGAGGAAGTAGCTCGCCGGTGGAACACCAGGCAAGGGACGATTCTCGCTTCGGTGCCGCGCGATGAGGAAACCCGGGACCGCATCAGCAGAGCGCGTGAACTGACGGCGGAGTAGACCGCGTAGCTCGCCGTAGCCCGGACCGCTGCCCTCCCAGCTCCCCGCCACAACCCTGGTAGGGCTGGTTGCTGGTTGCTACTTCTCCGCCGCCTCGAAGATCTGCTCGATGACCCGCATATTGGCGACGCCGTCTTCTGGAGGGGTCGGTACCGGAGTATCTTTGAGCACCGCCGAGGCGAACGACTCCGCCTGCATCGTGTACTGGTTGACAGGAGGGAACGTGATCGTGACCGTGTCCGGGTCGATCGGCGGATCTCCCCCTTGCGTGAGGAACAGTCTCGTGTCCCGATCCGGCGGGGCATTGAACGGGATCTCGACCTCGATCCGTCCGCTCGATCCGAGCAGGTGCACCCGCTGGTCATCCTCGGTTCGTGTGGACACGACAAAACTGGCCTGACCGTCGCCGAAGTCGAGGAGAGCGGAGGTGACGATGTCGATGCCGAGGTCCTGATCCCTCCGAACCGAGGCCTGGACGCGAGTCGGCTCACTCCCGAACAGCATGCGCGACACGTTGATCGCGTAGCAGCCAATATCCATGAGGGCGCCCCCGCCCGCCTCCATCTGGTTACGAATGTCGCCCGGGTCGTCGTTGTAGTAGGCAAAACGGATCTGGACGGAGCGCAGCTCACCGATCGCACCTGAAGAAACCAAAGCTCGAACCTTGACCCATGCCGGATGGAACCGATACATGAACGCTTCCATGAACTTGACGCCCTCGGTCGCACACACATCGACCATCTCCTGCGCATCTGACGAGCTGAGGGCAAGCGGCTTTTCGCACAACACATGCTTCCCGGCTCGGGCGGCCGCGATGGTCCACTCGCGATGGAGATGATTGGGGAGCGGTATGTAGATGGCGTCGACGTCGTCAGCGGCCAGGAGTTCGGAATAGCTCCCGTACGTTTTCGGGATCTCTAATCGATCGGCAACGGCCCGACCTCTGGAGAGGTCACGCGAAGCGATGGCGATCACCTCGCCGTTGGAGGCAGCTTGTATCGCGGGGATCACCCGTCCGGTACCGATATGGGCGGTGCTGAGGATGCCCCAGCGCACTGAATCTTCCATGTTCTCCTCAGTTCCGATGTGGGGGGAGCCACGACGAGGATCGGCAGGCGCCCGTTCAGTATGACAAGAATCTAGTGTGATCGACCCATTCCCCAGCAGGCCCGCTTGCGGCTGTGCGCGCTACCGTCCGCCTGATGAGGAAATCGATCGGTTTGCTGGCCGTGAGTGTTGCCGCCTTTGTCGCGCTGGGGATGCCGAAGTCCGCTTTCGGGGTCGCCTGGCCGTCCGTGGCGTCGGACTTCGGCCGGCCTGTCGCCGATTTGGGATTGGTCATTGCCGTGTACGTGGTTGGGTACTTTACTGCGGCAGCGGCGACCGGCTGGCTGACTCGACGATTCTCGGTGGGCGCCTTGTTGATGTTCGCTTCTGCCTTGGCAACCGTCAGTCTGATCGGGTACGCAGTGGCGCCCGTGTGGCTCTGGCTGCTGGTGGCGGTGATCGGTCTTGGCCTGGCGGGGGGAGTCATCGACGCGGGGGTCAATGCGGTTGTTGCGGTACATCACGGAGCCCGGGCGATGGGCATGCTGCATGCCGGATTCGGCATCGGAGCAACGTTGGGGCCGCTCATGATGACAACTCTCATCGAAACGGATTTGTCGTGGCGATTGGGTTTTGTTGTTCTTGCCGGCGCCCAGGGCGTCCTGGCGCTTCTCTACGTTCGGACTCGAGTGGAGTGGAACGTCGGCGTCGACCAGACCTACGGGTCGTCGCACCCCCGACCCGACCGGCAGGGCCTGCTGTGGGGCGCCTTGACGATGTTTGCCCTGTATGCCGGGGTTGAAGTCGGAACCGGACAGTGGGCATACACGTTGCTGACCGAAGGCCGAGGGATGTCGACGGTCGCAGCCGGAGGAGCCGTCACGGCATTCTGGGCGGCGTTGACAGCATCGCGTTTGGGGCTCGGTCTGATCGGTCATCGGGTGTCGATTCATCGACTTCTCTGGGGTAGCTCTGTGCTTGTGCTGATCGGAGCGGGGATGCTCTGGTTGGATCCAACAGAGTGGGCAGGTCCGGCCGCACTCGTTGTGATGGGGCTTGCCCTCGGCCCGATCTTTCCACTGCAAACGACGCTCACTCCGAGCCGGGTGGGGGCCACCTTCACACCAACCGCAGTCGGCTACCAGTTGGCCGCCGCCACGGTAGGCGGAGCGGCGATTCCGGGTGGCCTTGGCCTGCTGGTCGCTCAGCGAGGACTCGAGGTGATTGGATTCGTATTGATGGCGGCGACCGTGTTGTTGGTTGGGTCCATCGAAGTCCTTCGCCGGCTCAGCCAGGACAATCGTGTTCAGCGACGCGTCAATCGGTGATACGCGCGGCACCCGTCCGGGCAAGAGCGATGTCTTCTTCGTCCGCTAGTCCGCTCACCCCCACCTGCGCCGATGGTCTGGCCACCCACGACGACCGGCACTCCGCCTTCCCAGGTTACGGGGTGGAGCTCGCCGAAGTTGGTCATGGAAAGACCCTTTTCTCGGGATCGAACGCCCAGCTCCCCGCTTTCGATCTGCTCGCGTGCGGCTGCGTAGGTCTTGTTGATGGCAACGCCGGCAACTCGCCGTGCGGGTCGACCACCGCAAGCGCGGCTCCTCACTGCTCCGCTTCCAGCTGGGATCGGATGGCATCGATGATGCGTGCTGCGTCGTGATGGAAAGGCTTCGTCGAGGCGCCGACCTGACGATGCTGAACAAACTCGAAACATCTCGCCCCGTAGTTGAGTTCCTCACCAGGATTCGTAACCTGCACCTGTGAGCGCTGCAACGCATCCGGCCGGACGTGTGCTCGTCGTTGATGACGAGCCGATGGTGCGCGAGGTGGTGACCCGCTACCTGGAACGCGATGGGTTCCGGGTCGATGCAACCGGGGACGGATTGACCGCCCTCGAACTCGCCAGAGCCCGCCCACCGGATCTGTTGATCCTCGATGTGATGCTGCCCTCCAAAGATGGGTTCAGCGTCCTGCAAGAGCTCAGGAAGACCAGCTCGGTTCCTGTCATCTTGCTGACCGCCCGCGCCGACGAGACCGACCGGGTGCTGGGGCTCGAGCTGGGTGCTGATGACTACGTGGTGAAACCGTTCTCCCCTCGCGAACTGGCCGCCCGGGTCCGTTCCGTGCTGCGCCGCTCCAACCCGGAGGAACCAGGATCTCGACTCGAATTCGAAGGTCTTTCTATCGACCCGCAGACTCGAGAGGTCAAACTTGGGGAGAAGGGCGTCGACCTGACCCCGAGAGAGTTTGATGTGCTCGCCTTTCTGGCCGCCCATCCACGGCAGGTCTTCTCACGCGGCCAGCTGCTCCAACAAGTGTGGGATTCGTCTGCGGAATGGCAGGATCCCGCCACGGTCACCGTTCACATGCGGCGCCTGCGGACCAAACTCGAGACCGATCCACAAGATCCGCGCTGGCTGCTGACCGTCTGGGGTGTCGGCTATCGGTTCGAACCATGAGATTCATGATCGTGCTTATCGCGGCGGTGGTTGCTGCCCTTGCCGTCACGGAGTTGACGATGCAACCTTCTGCGGCGGATCGTGCTGCCCTCCTAGTGATCTTCGGGGCCATTGCCGGGGCTACCGGTCTGGCGGGTTGGCTTCTGCCGAGGGTGACACACCGATTCCGTACCCTGCGGCACACGGTCCTGTTGGTTTCGATGGCCGCCGTTGCGGTGGTGGCAGTGGCGGTTGCGGTTTCCGCTCAGCTGATGTTTCTTTCTTCGCACGATTTGCGGTTGGTGGTCGTGGCAGTCGGGCTGGGGGTGGTTCTCGGTGCGTTATTGGCCGCAACCATCTCGCGCCCCCTGGCCGAAGATCTCGAACGCCTGGCAGGAACCGCCCGCCGGGTTGGCGAAGGCGACCTGTCGGCACGCGCCGGGCTGGATCGTCCCGACGAGGTGGGGACCGTGGCGGTTGCGATGGACCGCATGATCGATGCCCTTCGGGATGCTGAAACGGAGCGCGACCAGGTGGAATCCGCTCGGAAGGCATTCCTGGCCGCGGTGGGACATGATCTCCGAACCCCGTTGACCTCGATGCAGGCGGCTATTGAGGCGCTGCAGGATGGCGTAACCGAAGATCCGGAACGCTACCTGCGGTCCATGCTCGCCGACCTCGACCTGCTGTCGGGCCTCGTCGAAGATCTCTTTCTGCTTGCTCAGATCGAAGCAGGCAGGTTGGAACTGCATTCCGAGCCCGTCGATCTAACCGATCTGGCCGATGAGGCGGCTGAAGCGATGACGCCCGTGGCTCGCCGTCGGGGAGTGGGGATCGAAATCAAAGCCGACCAACACATCACGGTTTTGGCCGGTGAGCGGGAGCTGGGGAGGGTGATTCGAAACCTCCTCGATAACGCCATCCGCCATGCGCCTGCCTCATCGCAGGTGCTGGTCGAGGTCGGTCACGGCGGACAGATGGCGACCGTGCGGATCGTCGACCAGGGGCCGGGTTTCCCCGACGACGTCGATGTGTTCGAGAGTTTCACCAAGGGGGATGCTGCCCGTACCCGATCGCACGGTGGAGCAGGTCTCGGGATGTCCATTGCCAAGGGTCTGGTTGAAGCCCACGGCGGTTCGATCGCAGTCGAACCAGGTCCGGGCGGCCGGGTGGCCTTCCGATTACCTGCCATCTCTTGAGCGGCAGGACCCGAAGCGGACGCGGGGCTGCGGCGGCGAGAGGTGCCGGATAGCCTCCGAAGGCAGGAACTTCATGGTCGACCCGTTCGTCTCATGAGAATGAAGGAACTCATCGTTGCCTGCTTGGTCGTGTTGGCTGCGGCTGCGTGCGCCCCAGTCGGCTCCGATCAACCATCAGAAACCGCAGTCGAGCCTGCAGATACATCAACGCCTACCACCCTGGTAGACCTCGAAACGTGGTGCGCGACCCAAAAACCCGACCGTTGTGTTGAGGGCCTGGTTTACCTCGACTGGAATCCGGGGCGCGAGAGATGCGTGTTCACGGTCGCGGATGACTCCCAACGGTTCTGGGAGCTGTGTGACGAAACGGTACAGGAGGGCGAACCGGGCACCACCGTTCCGACTGAAGCGTCCGAGGCTCAGCTGCAGGCCGCCGAGCAAGAGTACAACGATGAGCTGGCCCGGCGGCTTCCGGCGATCGACGAGCGCGCTTTGACGTTACTGACGGCTGCCCACCCCGACGGGGTCGTCACGGCGGGGCTCATCTTTGTCGATCCACTGGATTTGTCAGGAGTGGAGCAGGTCGCAGGCGGGCACGGTGCGGTCCTGATCGCCGCCTGGCGGACCGATTACCTCTGTTTCCCGGGGATCGACGACTGGCCCATAGATACCGCCAGTCGATTTGCCTACCTGGATGGGGTCGAGCGGGCGCAGCGTCTGCGAGAAGAGATGGA
>JAHEDM010000283.1 GCA_024641205.1 Actinomycetes bacterium | reverse complement strand
TGGCTTGCTGCGACTTCGGGACGAGTTGGAGGTGAAGGTCGATGCCTGATCTGAAACAGCAGTTGCAGGAGTATGTGGAAGCCAACATCGAGCGGATCGACGCCGACGACGTCCGAGAAACCGTCTCTCGGCCACACACAGCTTCGCCGTCACGTCCATCGCTTCGACCAGCATGGGCGTTTGTCCTCGGGGCCGCAGTCGTCCTGATTCTTGGAGGGATGACCTGGCTGCTCAGAGCCGAGCCGAGCCTCAACGATGCGGTGTCTCAACCGGAGACGCCGATCATTGACGACGATGCCGCTCCTCAGCCAGAGACGCCGATCATTGGTGACGACTGGAATCCGATCCTGTCCACCATCAAAGCCGGGCAACCTCCCCCCGCGGCGACCTGCCCGCCGGGGTCGAACCCGAATGCTCCTGGTTTGGTCGATCAGTCGAGGCCGCGGGGAGCGATCTGGAGCAATCAGGCAGCGGCTTTTGACCAACACGCCGGCCGGATTGTCTATATCGACGAGCCCGGCCATACGTGGACGTTCGACGTGTGCACCAATACCTGGAGCGAAATGAACCCCACGTTCCTCAAAGAGGACAATTCCTTCTGGTCAGCCCCTTACGAGTTTTCGGGTCAGCTCGTATACGACGTCGACTCGGACCGGACCATTGCTTTCACCCCGGACTACCTGGCCGTCTACGACGCCGACACCAACACCTGGACGCAACGATCACAGCCCCCCGAATACAGCGCCGGGGTGCCTGGGTCAGGCGTCATCTACGATCCAGCATCAGGCCTCGTTGTTGTTCAAACCCACACACTGGGGCTGGTTGCCTATGACGTCGACTCCGACACCTGGACACCCATCGGAAAGACCGGAGACGGGCCGTATCCACCGTTCCTGGTCGGGTACACGCCAGAGACCGACCGGCTCATCCTTCTCGACGGATTCAACGCCGAAGGAACGATCATGGACCCCCGCACCGGGCACACAGAAGACCTGAGAGCACCTGACGGAGGTATCTTCGCTGGATTCGGACGCCTCAAATACGCCACAAGCACCGGTGGTCCATACGTCCTCGACGACAAGGGCGACATCTGCCGACTCCACCCGACCGCCCTCGAATGGGACTGCATCAACCTGGCCGGTGGCCCCGAATCCGACCCCGGCCGAGCAGGTTTACTCGGAGCAGTCGTTGGTGACTCGATCAACAACCGGATCGTGCTGATCTACGGATACGGTTCCGGATTCAATGGTGAAAGGTTCTACGACGTCAACGCCATCTGGGCGATCGACTTCCAAACCAACGAATGGACCCAACTGATATCCGCCACAGGAACAATCACCCACGAGTCGGAGGAATGACGTACCGGGCTGGGCGTAAAACAAAAACCAGGGTTTGTGACTTGGAACGGAAACCCCGGCGTTCGAGGATTCACGGTCTACACGTTGGTCGAAACCGACGGCACCTAGTTGATCAAGCAGATTCGGCGGATTGGGAAGACGTCTCCTAACCGCACCCTCGTCACAGCTGGCCCCGGCCAGACCCACACAGATCAACCATTTCCGATCAAGAGCGCACATCTGCCGAAACCTCGCCGATCGGCACCTCGCCGGGCGGCTATGCCAGATTGCGGAGACGCAGACTTCGCACTTGATCGAAGTCCGTTCGGTTGCGAGTAGCAAGGCCAAGCTTATGTTCAATAGCGGTTGCTGCAATGAGGGCGTCGGGGAGACGAATCCCGCTCTCTCGACGGATCCGCCCAGCTCGTTCAGCCACGGCACGATCGACGGGAATCTCTCGAAACGGTGCCAGCAACGTGGTCACTAGATTGGTAGCGGTATTGCCGGCAAAGAGTTCAGCCCTGGTGATAACCGAGTAATGCAGCCGGTGCCGGCCTGGAGCGAGTTGTTGAGCTCCTCTCAGGTGATCGATCAAAACGTCGGTGTCGACGAGGATGTCAGCCACGGTCCCATTCGTCTCGATCGGGCACCGTGGCGTCGGGTGCTGCTCCGAAGGTCGCTGCTAGCGCGAGTTCCGGATCAGGGTTCTCGTCCTTGAGGTAGACATCGAGGGCACGGCGGATAATCTCGGCCATGGTTACTCCCTCATGTTCGGCGAGGGCATCGACTCGTTGACGCTGCTCATCGGTGAGGTACACCTGGGTACGGATCGCTGACATACAGCAGAGTATACAGCACCAGGTGACCGAGATCAACCACGAGTTGCGGGTCTTTGCGGCGAAGCGGGCTCACATTGAGCTGTTTGCTCGCCGCCTCGAACAAGACGGCAAAGCGCGGGCCACGGTGGCGAGGCGACTGTCGACCATTGCCGGGTTCTACCGGTACTGCGTCGAGGAACAGCTCATCCTGTCCTCGCCAGCGGTGCATCTACGGCGCCCCAAGCTGAACTATGAGCCGAGCGCCACTGGGTTGGACCGTAACGAACTCGGCATGTTCCTAGTCCAGGCCGGCCTCGCAGGAGGCCGCGACCATGGCTTGGCGTGCCTGTTGGCCCTGAATGGGTTGCGGATCTCTGAGGCCCTAAATGCCGATATCGAGCATCTCGGGTTGGAGCGGGGACATCGCACCCTGACGATTACTCGTAAGGGTGGCAAGATCGTCACCATCCCGCTGGCGCCGCGCACCGCGCGCGCCGTCGACCGGTGTGTCGCTGAACGAGAGGAGGGACCGATCTCTTTGAACCACGACGGCACCCGTCGTCTCGATCGGCATGCTGATCCGAGAACGATGATGCGCTACGACCGAGCAAGACGATTTCTCGATCGGCACGCCACCTACATAGTCGCCACGTTCGTCGCAGGCGCCAGTCGCTGAGAAACTCGGCGTGGTGTCACCGACCCAGAGAGTGGCGCCTCGCGCCTCATTTGTGTGTTGTGGGCACGTTCTGGATCAGTACTTCGGAGTGCACATATTGCCGACCCGTGTCCCTGGTGTGTCCCAAGACCCGCCTGCGATCTCTTCATAGACGCGCCGAAACCCCTGCTGAGCAGGGGTTTCGTGCGGGTAGCCCCGACCGGATTCGAACCGGCGTTACCGCCTTGAGAGGGCGGCGTCCTAGGCCCCTAGACGACGGGGCCGCGATTGCGACCGTGTGCCGCAAAGGCGCTCGGGGGGGAGGAC
>JAHEDM010000282.1 GCA_024641205.1 Actinomycetes bacterium | reverse complement strand
CAACCGACAAGGGTTTTCACGAGTGTCTCCTACGGAAACCGGTCGCTACAGATGATACATTTCTAGTATATATTGTAACATGCCCGAAAACGTCAACAACACCCGGGATCGCATTTTGCAGGCCGCCCTCGACCTGTTTCTCCGGCAGGGGATCCGTAAGACCTCGATCGACGATGTCGCCGATCGGGTCGGGGTGACCAGGGTCACCGTCTACCGGCACTTCTCTGATCGTCAGCAGCTCATCGGTGAGGCGTTTCTTCTGGTCAATGTCGCTTTCGACCGGGTTCGATCAGCGCTCGAAGAAGAACAGAGCCTTGATGGCTACCTGGCCCGCATGGCGACGGAGCTGACTTCGGTACCCCTCGGATTCATGTCGGGTATGGCGGAGCTCGAAACCCTCCATGCGGATATTCATGCCAACCTTCGCAAAGGGAGAAGGAAGCTTCTGCGAGCGATCTTCGATCAGCTCTATGCCCGCGCCGAGAACGAAGGCCGGTTGCGATCCGGCCTCGATAAAGATGTCGTTGAAGCGCTGTTCTGGGAGGTTGTGATGACGCTTCCGGAAAGCTCCGTGCTCTCGTCGCGAGGGCTGACCCCGGCTGAGATCTATGCAACGCTGAGCGGATTGTTGCTGCACGGTTTGCTGAAAGAGCCGGAGCTCTAGCGGGCGGTGCCTCGCATCGATCCGGTCAGCGGTGCCCCGTTGAAGTCGTAGAGGACACACGTGATGGCCTGGTCGCCTTGTGTCCAACCGTCTTCACTTGGATAGAAATACCCGAAGTCGAGAAGCGAGTCTTCGTAGGCTGTGGACACGAAGCTATCGAAGGCCGTGACGCAGAACTGATCGGCATAGTCCCAAATCTTTGCTTCACCGGGATATGAGTCTGAGCCGACGTAGTTGGTCGCCACGTAGACCTCGTTCTCGTGGGCGTCGCCGCACGGAATTGCTTCGACCTCGGTGACATCCGTTGCGTTCTCAGAGCCCGCCGGCATGTTGAAGCAGTCGCCGGCTTTGAGCTCGGTGACGTCGAGGTCGCCCGCTTTCTCGATGACCCCTGAATTGTTTCGATCGGCGCCGTTGAGAGTCCCGTCGATGAATCCCCAGGCCGCCGGGGCCAGAACCAGCACGAGGAACCCTCCCCGAATGAGGTTCTTGACCGCAAAGCCGCGCGACGGCGCGACGACGGGTGGTGGCGACGGTTCATGCGTGGCAACGTACGACTCGACGTCCTGACCTTCCATTTCGAAAGGATCTTGTGAACGATCGAACTCGACCCCCGGCGGCGGTGGAGGAAGGTCGGCCCGCTGACCGAGAAGAGGGCCACGACACGTCGGGCAGTAGGCGGGCGACGCGTCGCCGACGTCGGCGCCACAGTGTGGGCACGGTCTCATAGCTGGCTCCGTGGACGATTTCCCCAGTTTTCGGCGGTTGGCGGGCGGTACTTGAGGCCGTTACGGGCCGGAAGCCAGGAGCGGTATGTGCAGTTCCTCGTCGGCCAAGCCGCCGTGGTAGCCGGTCAGGCGTTTGTCCATGAAGCGGGGGATGATCAGCCGGCCCGGATCGGCGAGCAGGACTCCTTCCGGCAGTCTTCCGGTCAGGTCCGGATGGTCGGCGCCCGGCCCCAGCCAGGCCCGGTACTCAGCCGCTTCGACAACTCTGCAGGGTAAGTCGGCGATGCTCTCGGACAGCTCGGCATCGATGCGACGAACGAGCACTGCACGTGGGTCGCCATAGAACTCAGGCCCTGGACGGTGCGGTAGGAGCACTTTTTCTCGTTCGGAGTAATCCAGGTGTCCGTGGTCGGAGGTTCCCACCATCACCGCGTTGGCCGGAAGCGAAGAGGCAATGCGGTCCCAGATGCCGGCCGCGGTTGATATGGCCGCGGCGTACTCGTCGGAGTCCTGACCGCCCACGTGCGCGGCAACATCCACGTTGGGAAAATACGTGAAGATGAACCGATTGGGAACCCTGGCGAGTTGCGTGGTGGCTTCGACGATCTCGTCAACAGCCCAGGCTGCCTCATAGCGACAGGCCCGATAGAGAACCCGGCTGAGAGGGCTTTCTTGGAAGTTGCCGGGTTGCACCGTGATCGGCTCGATGCCATGACTCCGAAGGCGCTCCCAGAGATTTGGTGTCGGTAGGAAGGAACCGTGATCGATCTGCACCGAATCGCCCCAGGGCGTTGCCCACTTCAGGGTGTTGACGACCTGCCCAACCGCGGGAATGTACAGCTGATGTGCGATCAGGCCATGAGCTGCCGGCGCCAGCCCGGTGGCGATGGTCGCCAGGTTGACGCTGGTGGTAGTTGGAAAGACCGCGTCCAGGGCAGCCACCCGGGCCACCTGGAGCGGTTCGGCGCGGGGGTGTTCGAGCTGGTGATCGCCCAGGCCGTCGAACAGCACGAACACATAGGTGGAGGCCGCCGGGATCCGGTCTGCAAGATGGGAATGGAGACGATCGGCCGACGCGGAACCGGTCAGGCGGTGCTCCAGTTCCGCCACCAGGTTCAGCAAGCTGCCCCCGGAGTAGTCGGGGATGTGGTATTCGGTCATGAGTGGTGGACAGTAGTGGGAGGTGGGGAGGTGGCTAACTACAAGCCTTCATGCCATTCGGCGATTGCTTGCCCGATTTCGTCCGGTGAGTCCTCCTGGATGAAGTGGATGCCCTTGACGGTCACTTCGGTCTGGTTGGGCCAGGTACGGCAGAACTCTCGCTGGGCGCCGACCAGGATCGAACCAGGGTCGGCATTGATGAACAGCTTGGGGAGGTCGCTGGTTGCCAGCCATTTCGAGTAACCATCGACGATCCGGTGAACATCGGCCGGTGCTCCGTTGATAGGGATCTCGCGCGGCCAGGTGAGCATCGATCGCCTGGCTTCTCCGGCTTTGAGATACGGCCGGCGGTATTCGTCCATCTCGGTCCGGTCAATTGCCGGTCGATTGAGGATGGGAGCACTCGCTCGATGAAGAGATTCCGGGCCAAGATCATCTCTTCGCCTGCTTCCGATCGCAACCGCTCGAAAAATGGACGGGCGGATTCGGGCCACTCATCCCAGGTGACCGGCCGCACCAGCGCCTCCATGTAGGCGATTCCCCGCACGGCGACGCGGTGGCGGTTCGCCCAATCGAATCCCAGCCCGGACCCCCAGTCGTGG
>JAHEDM010000281.1 GCA_024641205.1 Actinomycetes bacterium | reverse complement strand
GGGTCTCAGGCTGAAGCTGTCCTACGAGAAGAACACAAGCGTTGCCTTCACCGCGGCCAGCAACAACTTCGAGCTTGCCATCGCCGTCGCGATCGGAGTCTTCGGGGTCACCTCGGGCGAAGCACTGGCCGGCGTCGTCGGGCCCCTGATCGAGGTGCCCGTATTGGTCGGGCTGGTCTATGTCGCTTTGTGGGCCCGCAAGCGTTTCTACCCGCCCTCGCCCTAGGACCCCTGGCCGGCAAGCCCGATGTGGCGATGTTCACCGCCATGCATCGAGCAAGGTCCTTCCGCGACGCGAAAAGCGAAAGCCGGTCTCCAATCTCTCCGTCGGACCCAGCTCCTTGGTTTGCGAACGCTCGACGCAAAGTGCCGGTCTTCACGCAGCCGGTCCTTCCGGCGGAACTGCTGTGATGAAAGGCAGGCTCGGATCCCCTTGGGGATGTCGCGCTTGATGAGCAGGATCGACGCTCCCCGAGCCTCAGGACGCGTAGGCGGGAGCGTTGCCCGGTTTCCACTTGATCGAGCATCCGATTGACGGGTACTGGTCGCCCGACACGGGCCGTCCGGCCAGGATGGCCTCGACCGCTGCCCGGAGATCGGCACCGGTGACCCGGCCGGGCAGGTTGGGGCGCGTCTCGTCGAATCGTCCCCGATACACGAGGGCCCGGTTGGAATCGAACAGGAAGAAGTCGGGGGTGCAGACTGCACCGTATGACTTGGCCACTTCCTGGCTTTCGTCGTAGAGGTAGGGGAATCGAAAGTCGAGCTCCCGTGCGTCGATGGCGATCTGCTCCGGTCCGTCCGTCGGGTGTGAGGCAACGTCGTTCGACGATATGGCGACGATTCCCAACCGGCTGTTCTCGTAATCCCGGCCGAATTCGGCGATGGCGTGCCGGAGGTGCTGGACGTACGGGCAGTGATTGCAGATGAACATCACCAGTAGAGCCTCCTTCTCGGCGAAGTTGGCAGGTCCGATGGTGCTGCCTGTAAGTGGCTCCGGGAGCGAAAAATCGGCAGCTTTCGTGCCGAGTGGCGCAGGCGTGGACGAGGAAGCCATATTCTCTCTCCTTGATCGATTCGAGCATTGTACGGAGATGGAGGTCCCAAGTATCAGCCTCTGGATCCTCGCGCCCGTTCCTCTTCGTCTTCTCTGCGTCCTGGTTGTCGGCGTCCGGCGCGGTAGGACCTCGAGGCCGCTGGTAAGGCGGCAGCTGTGGAATAGGACAGCTTTGGTGAAGCAGGCAAGCCGATCGCCCGTCAGGCCTCGTCCGTGTGGTCGAATCTATCGAGTCCGAGTTGGTCAATCAGGTCGGCATGGCGCCTCCGACTGCCGGCTCCGACCGGCATACCCGTCCCATCGGCTACCCGGTTCATCATCTGGAAGTTGCCGATCACCGCGGCTGCATCAACCAGACCGGCCTGCCCCAGCTCCGCCATGACGACGGTGACCGCCGCGCTGATGTCGACCGCTGATCGGGCCAGAACCGCGTCGACGAAGCGCAGCAGGGCAACCCCACCCGGGATGACCGGGTCGATGGAGGAATCGGTAATGGCCCGTACGTTGATCGGAATCTGGTTGATCTTGGAGCTCCAACTGAGCATCCCCACGTGGGAAAGCACTCAGTAGAAACACTCGTTCAAAGCAGAAGTGCGGGATGCCACCACCTCCATCTGCGGTCTGGTCAATCCTTTGGCGATCGTCGGGTCGGACATTTCCTCGAACGTGAGGTACATGGGACCATGGAAACGGGCTAGTTCGGCGTTCTCGGATGGAATCAAAGACAGAGCCTGCGTGATGCTGGTGCCGCCCACCATGGGCACCCATCCCCTGCCGGGCCGGGCCTGGGCAGAGATCTCTCCGGACGGTTCCCCTGCCACCGGTGCGGGGAGTGGCCTCGGTGGCAGACCGAGGGCCTCGTAGAAAGTGTCGACCGCCACCAGTCGCCCAACGACTCCCAACAGCTCAACGTAGCTCTCGTGGTCGAGGCCGGCGGCAACGAGAGCCTCAACCCAGCTTCGGCGCGCAGCCGCCGGGTTGACGGCCAGAAGGCGGGAGGCTTCGGTTGCCGGTCCGGGTAGGTCCGATCCAGGCAGGGCCCGGTCGCGAGCCCGCCGTGCTTCGGCGGCAATGGCCAGTCGTTGCGCTCCCGTCCATTTGGCGCCGGGGCGGGCCAGGTTGGCCCAGGTGCGCTGGAGATTCTCCGCCAGATCAGGTCGAATCGAGATTTCTTCTTCGGTCGTCACGCCGCCCCTACAAGAGATTCCCTAGATTGCTTCGAGGCACTCTGGCAGGCTATCCGGGTCCCGTCGAACGCCGACCCACACTCAATGGCCGGAAGAGCGACAATCATGACAGGATGATCGGCCGCCCCACATTGACAGGGATGCCCCGGCAACCCCAACCGGCCGACCGACAAAGGAGATGACCGTGACCAAACCGAAAGCTCGCAACGCCCGGGATGAGGCAACTGCTCTTTTGCCTGCAGGCCACGAAGCGCGGGTTCTCGAGCCCTCACCGCCCGCCAACACCGACCCAGACTGGTTCGCCGACGACCCTACGGACCCGGCCGGCGCCGCAGGAACGATCATCACGCCCATCCCCGGGGAGGGCATTCTCTGGACCGAACTCGCCGACGGCCGGTCAGACCTCGCCGCCTACGCCGCCGACCACTGGGTGGGCTCCTACCGGCGCCTCAAAGAGCTGCCGGCCGGATACGCAGCCGGCCGTGACGCACTCCACCAGATCGCCTTCTTTGCCGTCGCTCCCAAGCGCTATGCCGAGACAGGGAAGCTGGCCTTGCGTTACACCTACCGCGGCTTCGGGACTCCGTTCTTCGGCGAAGACGAACAGATTAGGGTCGAAGGGGATGCGCTGGTCCACCAGCTGGGCGCCCGGGTTCGCTCGACTCCGATCTCCACGCTCCAGACTGCCGCAGATTTCCTGAGGATTCCCTATCGGGAGGTCTGGTTCAACGGTTTCCGCGATCCGCTCCGGTCGGTCGGAGCAAACGCCCCGCTTGTTGTCGACTCAACGGTCACCGATGCGATCGGAGACTGGTTCGGATTCGCAGCATCCGTGCTGGAAGAGGCCCGCCGCACCCCGCACGGGGCCGAGGTGAGCCGGGTGCAACTGTGGCCCGAGCACTTCGACCTTGCC
>JAHEDM010000043.1 GCA_024641205.1 Actinomycetes bacterium | reverse complement strand
TGAACCAGCACCCATGATGCCAATGTCTGCGCAGGTCGGGTTCGTGCTCCGGGATAACGACCAGATGAAAGGTTCCCGCTTCAATGAAGCCGTTGCAGCCCGGGCACGCATAACGTTTGCGCGCCGCGTAGGGCTGGACCGGGCTGACGATTTCGTTTAGTTGGAAAGAACTGCCCATACCACTGCCGCCAGCGCTGCCGCGAGTGCGGCGACCATCATGGCCAGATCGAACAGAGTTCTGCGCTGTTGTCGAAACGGGTTCAGTCCCATGGCGGCCATGGTATTGGCTCTGCCTTTTTGGACCGGCTTTTCCGGCTGCATTTCATCGAAGGAGCACGCCTGCCTTCGAGTCTCCTACGCTTGTTCCATGTTCATCATTGAAGACACCGACCGGATCCGAACGGTCACCATCAACCGTCCCGAGCGAAAGAATGCCATTCCTCCGGACGGGTGGAATCGCCTCAGAGACGCGCTCTTGGACTTCGAATCTTCACACAATCGTGTGCTGATCATTACGGGGGCGGGCGGAGCTTTTTGTTCGGGGGCCGATCTATCGCCGGATCCTGAAGACTTGGCGGCGTTGCAGACCGGCGCCGGACGATATGAGCGTATGAGAAACGTCGGGTTGGCTGCGGAAACGTTGCACCGGATCACCAAGCCGACCATCGCAGCCGTTGACGGCGTTGCCGCCGGTGCTGGTTTGAGCCTCGCCCTCGGGTGTGACGTCGTCGTGGCAACCACTCTGGCCCGGTTCTCGGCCGTCTTCGTGCGCAGAGGGCTCGTCGTGGATTTCGGCGGCACGTGGCTGCTGCCGCGTTTAGTGGGTCTGCAACATGCCAAAGAGCTGGCTCTGTCCGGGCGGACGGTTTCGGCCGAGGAAGCTCTGCAGATGGGAATGGTTGCCCGGCTGGTGCCACCGGGAGAGGTCGCGACGGTTGCTCGCGCGGTCGCAGAGGGTTTCCTCGAGGGTGGGCCACTCGCTCAGGCGATGATCAAGACCGGTATGAACCAATCCTGGGAGATGTCTTTCGGTGAGGCGCTGACCTACGAGGCGAATGCCCAGGCCGTGTGTCTCGGTTCGGAGGACGCGGCGGAGGGGATAAGCGCGTTCCTCCAAAGACGGCCTCCCTCCTTCAAAGGTCGGTAGACACCGGAAAGGCGTTCCCCGTTGCCTTTTCCGCGAGGGATCTTTGCGATCGGTGATTGAACGACAGCTGCCGCTCGGAGAGGTTGCTGTGGCACACCGTCACTACGAACCGGGGCATATTCGCGGCAAGATCGTTCTCACGGGCTGAAAGGTCGGTCGGGCGATTCGGCGACCGGATTCTCGGGGACCGAGTCAGTCCACGTGGCCGGGCGCGCGGGGGATCTCCGCAAAGGCCGATCGGCGATTTGCGACGATCTCAGCCGCAATCTGATCGAGCGAGTCGATCAACCAGAGATGGGCGGCCTCGCCCTCACGGAAATCGGCCTTGGCCATGCCCTGAATGCGCCCCTGGGTTTGCAACTGTTTCACCTGCCGGAAATTATTGCTCGGTTCGGTCGTATAGACCCCGAGCGTCTTGCCGCCCTGACGGTTGAGAATGGAGAACACCGGGACGTCACTCGGACCGTCTGCGATGTAGATCATGTTCCTGATCGGGACCCGGCGTTGCTCTTCCGCCATCAGCGCATTGACGTCGATTCCGGCATTGCGGTTGACGCCTTTGTTGATCTCGAACACCGCCCGGGTCTTGGACGTGTTGTCGATCGTGTAGCCGAGCATGCTGATCGGATGAGCCTCGTTTTCGATAGCAAGCGTCTCGAGGTATCCGGGCATGGCTGGTCGTTCGATGAAATCGTTCGCCCAGATGCCGTCGATGATTCCTCCAATCGGACTTCCTTCGATCATCGTTCGGATGCCGGTCGATACGACGTAGTGCTCAACATCGATGCCCTCGTGGGCGTAGTCGGGGTTCTCAGCTACGTGACGCTTGGTGGCTGTAAAGAATTCGGGGATCCCCGGGCTCATCACGAGCTCTGCTCCCAGTTCTCTGAGACGCCGCCGGGTCAGTTGAGGGAATTTGCCTTCTTTGACGTAGGTCAGGATGTGTCCGAGGTAGGCCGAGTCGCGGGCGATGGCGACGCCCCGCTCCTGGTAGTAGCCGACAAGACCGTCGACCTCCGTCCAGAAATGCGAAGGGTCAACCCCGTAGGCCGCAAAGAGAGGGTCCTGCTGGTTGCCGGGGATCAGTGTCTTGTCGAAATCCCAAATGAAGGCGATGGTGGTCTGCGTGTACAGCGGGGCGGGCATCTCACGGGAGCTCGGGTCGACCGAAGAGAACGCCGCTTTCGGATTCCCACCACGGCTGCAAGGTGACGTCAATCCCGCGTAGGTGGCGATGGGCGGGTCCGATAAGCTCGGTCGGAACCAGTGCCCACACGTCCCAGCCGGCCCGGGAGAAACTGTCGAACGTGGCCGGATACAGGGAAAGGTCGGCTTCGTGAGGTATCGCCACCTCGATACGGTTTTCGGCCCGGGCAACAATGCCGTTGAGTCGGCCACCCGGGATCCGGCCGTCCCGCAGTTCGACGGCATCGATGGTTTCGACCGTGATCCGTCGAGCAGTGTACGCCTGAACGCATGCGGCCAGCACGGTCTCAACATCAGTAATTTCGGTTTGCATCGCCAGCGCCAAGTGCCCCTCCGGTTTCGCCGTAGTTACATCAGTGTAGTTTGACCCGACCCCGGCCTCAAAGACCTAGTCACTGCTAGGGGAAGAGGAACCACCCTCGATTCCTGAGCTGGTACTGCCGATATGGACTGCAAGACATAAGGAGTGGCAGATATGGCCGAAAAACGGAAGAGTTGCGGGACCAACCACCGTTTCCACGAACACAGTATTGGCGCCGGATTGACCAGGAAGATCTGCACAGGATGCGGGTTGCTCCAGATCGGTCAAGGCCGAAGAGCCGTTCTGGCCGAGAACCCCTGGGAGGGTTCGCTTTCAACCCTCTTCGTCCAAGCCAGCTGAGGCCGCACGCACCGGTACCGGCTCTCGCCTCGGGATAGCTTGTCATCTACAGCATCGAAATTCGACCTCGTCCAATGTCTTTCGTGCCGAACGACGATGATTGCCACCTCCAATTCCTCGAGCAGGTTGACGATGTCGACGCCGTCCTGACTTCTCTGCGAGAACGGCTTGTTCCTGCGGCGATCTCGTTGTGCAGGTGCCAAACCTCGATAGCCGGCAAGCGAGATTGCTCGGCCGCAGGTGGGCAGGCCTCGACGTCCCGCGTTGCATCTCGATGTCACCCACGCTGAACCTGGATCATCCCAGGGCCCTGCCTGAGCCCGAGACAGCTTTCCTGTCACACCCGGGGCGTACGTTCGTCCCATGTTCGCAGCAATTACATCTGTAGCGCTGGTCGGCGTTGAGCCCCGCCCGGTTCGAGTTGAAGTCCACGTTGGCAGCCAGGAAACGAAGTTCATGCTCGTCGGTCTGCCCGACACCGCAGTGCGGGAGGCAAAAGACCGGGTACGGGCCGCCATGGCATCGTCCGGCTACCGCTTTCCTAGCCGCCGGGTGACCGTCAATCTGGCCCCGGCCGACTTGCCCAAGGCAGGATCGGCTTACGACCTGCCCATTGCACTCGGCGTGCTGGCTGCCTCGGGAGCCGTCCCCTACGCGGTCACCCAAGTCGTTGCCCTCGGCGAGCTGGCTCTGGACGGATCTGTGCGTGAAGCACGAGGCGGATTGGCGGCCGGGTTCGTAGCCCGGGACATGAGCGCTCCGTGCATTCTGGCGGGAATAGCTGCCGGTCAAGCCTCCCTGGTCAAAGGTGCGATGGTGCGCAGCATCGGATCCTTGGGCGAGGCGATCTCGGTGGCGCTCGGGGAGAGCCCGGGGGGCCCGGTTCCGGATCTGATCGACCAGCCCATCGAACCGGAGGTTGATCTCGCCGAGGTGCGGGGCCAGTCTTATGCTCGTCGTGCCCTCGAGGTAGCCGCCGCAGGCGGTCATCACCTTCTGTTGTCCGGTCCGCCCGGCTCCGGGAAAACGATGCTGGCTCGATGCTTGCCCGGCGTCCTACCCCGCCTGAGTGATGACGAGCGGCTGCAAGTGGCCAAGATATGGTCGGCCGCCGGGCGGCACACCGTTCCACCAGCCGCTCCGCCTTTCTGCGCTCCTCACCACACGGCAACCACTCCCGCCATCGTGGGTGGAGGAAGCGGAATGCCCGTTCCGGGCGAAGTCAGCCTTGCCCATCGCGGCGTGCTGTTTCTCGATGAGTTCGGAGAGTTCCCACAACCGGTGCTCGAGGCGTTGCGCCAACCAGTTGAGTCGGGATACGTAGCGATCGCTCGCAAGGGAATCTCCGTCACGTTTCCGGCCGCCATCCAGCTCATCGCGGCAACCAACCCCTGTCCGTGCGGTTTCAGCGGTGATCCGGTCAAACCGTGCCGGTGCTCACCTGGGGCAGTGGATCGATACCATCGAAAGCTGTCCGGCCCTCTCATCGACCGGTTCGATGTACGAGTGGTCGTTGGCCGGCCGGAACGGAGCGGCCTGGTTGGCCCCCCCGGCGAGTCGAGCGAGGCTGTTCGTTTGCGAGTGGAATCGGCCCGGGCTGCGCAAGCGGAGCGCGGTTCCCTGAATCGATCCCTTGGCCGTGCTCAGCTCGACGCCCTCGCCTGGGAGCCGGAGGCGGTCCGGCTGTTTCACGCTGCGGTAGAACGGTTCGCCGTCACGGGTCGCGGTTACGACCGGGTCCGAAGGGTGGCTCGGACCATCGCCGATCTCGACGGTTCGGGCGCAGTGGGAGAAGCCCATGCCGCAGAGGCGCTTGGTTTTCGGGGGGAATGGTGAATCCAGACGAGCTTCTCTGCCTGGCCTTCGTTGGTATGCACCCGGACCGCCGGCGGCAGCTCGTCGCAACCTATGGCGGGGTAGGGGGAGTTCTGCGAGGGGTCCGAGATGGGAGGGTCGACGTGCCGGAACGGGCCCGGCTGGCGGCCCTGGTTGATCCCGTTGCCCGCCGAGCCGAGCTTGCTGCGATCGAGGTCAGCATCGTCATGCGGGGCGACGCAGAGTTCCCCGAGCACCTGGCCGAGCTGCCCGATGCCCCGGACCTGCTCTTTGTGAAGGGCACGATGGCCTCCGACCGTGGAGTCGCAGTAGTTGGATCGCGGAAAGCGACCTCATACGGTCTTGGCCTGGCTCGCGCCTACGGAGCTGCGCTTGGGTCGTCGGGGTGGCTGGTCATCAGCGGACTGGCGCGAGGAATCGACGGTGCCGCCCACCAAGGTACGTTGGAGGTCGGGGGACGGGGTGCCGCGATTTTGGGCTGCGGCTTGGACGTGTGGTATCCGCCGGAACATTGCAGTCTCGGACAAGGCCTGCTCGATTCAGGTGGGTGCATTGTCAGCGAATACCCGCCTGGTGCGCCCCCGCTCGGCTGGCGCTTCCCACCCCGCAACCGGATCATCTCGGGTCTTTCGGCCGCAGTAGTTGTTGTTGAAGCCGCCCGACATGGGGGAGCGTTGATAACCGCCCGACGTGCCCTCGAACAGGGCCGCGAAGTGCTGGCCACTCCCGGTGACGTCGGCAGGTCGACATCGGAGGGCTGCAACCTGCTCATTCGCGACGGAGCCATTCCGGTGCTCGGTCCGGAAGACCTGGTCGAGGCGATTTCCCTCATCCTCGGCCCGCCGCCGGTTCCGAGTGAGCCGGTCGCAGTGGGTGATGCATTGGTTGACGCTCTGGGGCCTGTGGGTCGAACCGTCGATTCACTGGCAGGCACGCTCGCCCTCCCGGTATCCGAGGTGCTCGCTCACGTCGTCCGGCTGGAAACGCGTGGCATTGTTGTGCAATCCGGCGGGGTCGTTTCACGACGCAGAGGGCCGTCTCCTGCCATCGGCATGGACCGCACACGTGCGGGAGAAACTGAGGAACGTTGACCAAGAGGTTCGATCCGGCAAGGATGAGGAGATGCGATCGCTTCCCGACCTCCCCTCCTGGGCACACCTGCCCGTCGAGGAGTTCCTCGTTCGGCAGGGTTCGCAGCGCAATCTGTCCCCCCACTCGCTGGCTGCCTATCGCCGCGACCTGAGCCAATTCCTGGCTTTCTGCGATCGGGCCGGGGTCGGCCGCACACAGGACGTGGATCGCCTCCTGGTACGGAGGTTTGTCGCGTACCTCGACACGCTCGGCTACGCGCGGCGGTCGATCTCCAGGAAGACCTCAGCCGTGCGGGTCTTTTTCTCCGACCAAGCTCGCCGTGGGGAGATTCTCCTCAATCCCGCCGATCAGGTCGCTCGTCCCCGTCGGCCGAAGACTCTTCCCCACGCCCTTCCGCAGCGCACGGTTCGAGATCTACTTGATTCGATCCAGGGCTCGGAGCCGCTTGAACTGCGCGATCGGGCGATCCTCGAATTCTTGTACGCCACCGGGGTTCGTGTTGCAGAGCTGGCAGCCCTGCGAATCGGAGAAGTCCGCGATCAGGAGTTCGTGCGAGTGGCAGGCAAAGGGAATAGACAGCGCACCGTTCCGCTCGGTAAACCTGCCCGGGATGCAGTCGACCGATACCTGGCGTCTGGCAGACCGGTGCTGGCCGGACCGGCGGCCGGCGATTACCTGTGGGTGGGGGCGCGGGGCGGTCCGATGGGAACGCGCAACCTCCGGCGAGTCGTCCAAAACAGGTCGGCCACCTTTCCCCACGCGTTCCGTCACTCGTTCGCTACGCACCTCCTGGAAGGAGGGGCCGATTTGCGGGCCGTACAAGAATTACTCGGACACGTTGAACTAGCCACCACGCAGATTTACACTGCCGTAACTCGCGATCATCTCAGGTCAACATATGAACGAAGCCATCCGCGAGCCTGAAGACGCCGCGGAGCGACATGTCCGCGAGCTGTGGGAAAGGTTCAAGGCAACAGGGGACGAGCAAGCCCGAGAGGGTTTGATCCTCCAGTATTCGCCGCTCGTGAAGTTCGTGGCGGGTCGAGTCGGCGTTGGTTTGCCTCGCAACGTCGAGCAATCCGATCTGGTCTCCTATGGCATCTTCGGTCTCATCGACGCGATCGACAAGTTCGATCTCGAGCGGGGTATCAAATTCGAGACCTATGCCATTAGCCGCGTCAAAGGAGCCATTCTCGATGAGTTGCGGGCTCTCGACTGGGTGCCACGTTCGGTGCGCGCCCGGGCCAGAGAGATCGAGCGATCAATGGCCGAGCTCGAACACAAGCTGCACCGGAGTCCCACCGAAGAGGAGCTGGCTGCGAAGGTAGATATGCCACTCGAGCAGCTACTCGATGCTCTGGCGGAGATGTCGACCCTCGGGCTCGTGGCGCTTGACGAGTTGCTTTCACCCGACCGGAATTCCGCCGCCGTCGGCGACCTCGTGCCGGACCGGAAAGGGACCAACCCGGAAGCTGCTTTTCAGATCGAAGAAATGAAGCGCGTTCTCGCCGATGCGGTCAATCGTCTACCGGAACGGGAGCGGTTGGTCGTGACCCTCTACTACTACGAAGGCCTGACCCTGGCTGAGATCGGCAGCGTGTTGGGAGTGACAGAATCGCGCGTTTGTCAGATCCACACCAAGTCGGTAATGAGCTTGCGAAATCGCATGACAGAGCCTTCATTCCGGTAGCACCGGTCTCACTTCGATCTCTCGCGCCGGTACTGGTACACTTCCGCCCCAATTCGCACGCTCACTGCATCCTCCCATCGGTCGGGACGCTCAGCGCGTTCTGCGGGAGTGGCCTCACGGCCGCACGCACGTTTCTCGTGCCAGGGTGAGCGGAGGAACAACCGAACAAAGGAGAGAGCAGTGGCAGCAGTCACTATGAAACAGCTGCTGGAGGCGGGTGTCCATTTCGGGCACCAGACCCGCAGATGGAACCCCAAGATGGAGCCGTATATCTACGGCGAGCGCAACGGGATCCACATCGTCGATCTCAGGCAAACCCTGGAGCAGGTTCAACGAGCGTACGACTTCGTTCGCGACACCGTGGCAGCCGGCGGGGCTGTGCTGTTCGTCGGGACGAAGAAGCAGGCATCGGGGGCAATCCAGGACGCCGCCGAGCAAGCACAGATGCCCTACGTGAATTTCCGTTGGCTGGGTGGGATGCTCACCAACTTCTCGACGATTCAGAAACGCATCTACTACATGAAGGAACTCGAGGCGATGGAAGCCTCCGGGGAGATGGCGCTCCGTCCGAAGAAGGAGCGGCTCCGCTTGCGGCGTGAATTGGAGAAGCTGCAACGGGTCCTGGGCGGGGTTCAGGCGATGACCTCACTTCCGGATATCCTTTTTACGATCGATCTCAACAACGAACAGATCGCCTTGCGAGAGGCGGCCCGCCTCAAGATTCCGGTGGTGGCTCTGGTCGACACGAACTGCGATCCGGATCTCATCGATGTCGTCATTCCGGGCAACGATGATGCAATCCGCTCTGCGCACCTCGTGGCTTCGGTCATCGCGGCTGCTTGTCAGGAAGGCCGCGAGATTGCCCTCAAGGGAGCGACCCCTGCCGAGCCCGGTACCGAGGAGTAGGAGACATCGTGAGCGATTTCACGGCACAGGACGTGCAGAAGCTACGCAAGGACACCAACGTCGGAATGATGGACGCCAAGAAGGCGCTCGCCGAAATGGGCGGCGATTACGAGAAGGCGAAGGACTACCTCCGTGAGAAGGGTCTGGCCGACGCCAAAAAGCGCGCCGATCGGGACGCCAACCAGGGAACCATCGGAATGTATGTCCATCATCAGTTCGAACGGCCCGTCATGGGAGTGATTGTCGAACTGTCGAGCGAGACGGACTTTGTTGCCAAGAGTCCCGAATTTCAGGAGGTCGCAGACGACGTCGCCATGCACATTGCTGCTGCTGCGCCGCGGTGGGTTTCCAAAGAAGCGGTTCCGGCCGATGCGCTCGACAAGGAACGCGACATGATTGCCCGCCAGGCCGTCAACGAAGGCAAACCCGAAACCATCATCCCGAGGATTGTGGAGGGGAAGGTCAACTCCTTTTATCAGGACTTCGTTCTCTACGAGCAGGAATTCGTCAACACCGAGAAATTCGATGGGACCGTCGGCGAGCTTGTTGCGCGACTAGCTGCCAAGATGGGAGAGAACATCGGCGTCAAGCGGTTCGCCAGGATCGCAGTAGGTGAGCAGGAGGATTGAAGCAGACCTACGGAGGGGAGTCAGGGCCATGTACCGACGGGTCGTACTGAAGCTCTCGGGTGAGTCTTTCGCCGATCCGGATCTCGGATATGGCATCGATCCTCTCACTGTGAAGAGAGTCGCCACTGAGATAGTCGAAGCGCACTCGGGTGGTGTTGAAATAGCCGTGGTGGTCGGCGGCGGCAACATTTTTCGAGGTGTTTCGTCCGCGGCGGCCGGCATGGATGCCGCCAGCGCCGACTACATGGGGATGCTGGCCACCGTGATCAACGCGCTTGCACTTCGTGATGCGCTGGAGAAGGCCGGCGTGCCGAGCCGGGTGCAGAGCGCCATCACCATGCAGCAGCTGGCCGAGCCGTATATCCGTCTCCGGGCCATTCGGCATCTGGAGAAGGGCCGGGTGGTGATCTTCGCGGCCGGTACCGGCAATCCGTTCTTCACGACCGACACAGCGGCGGCCCTGCGGGCCGTGGAAATCAGCGCGGAGGTCGTTCTCAAAGCCACCCGAGTCGACGGTGTCTATGACGACGATCCGTACACCAACCCGGCGGCCAGGATGTTCGACCAACTGACCTATATGGAGGTTCTCGCCCAGGGTCTCAAGGTCATGGATTCGACCGCAATTACCATGTGCAGAGAGCATGATTTGCCCATCGTTGTCTTCAATATCAGCACCCACGGCAATATCGTGAAAGCGGTCCAGGGCGAACGCATTGGTACCCTGGTGCACTAACGGGAGAAGACCATGATCCAAGAATCCTTGGCCGACGCAACGCAGAAGATGGACTCGGCTATCGAGCATGTGCAGGCGGAGTTCGGAACGATCCGCACCGGTCGAGCCAATCCCGGGATCCTGCACCGGGTCATGGTCGATTATTACGGCACACCAACCCCGCTGCAGCAGCTCGCTTCCTTCTCCGTGCCGGAGCCTCGCCTGCTCGTCGTGTCGCCCTACGACAAAGCATCGATGGGAAACGTCGAGAAGGCCATCAACGCAGCCGGGCTTGGATTGAATCCGGCGAGCGACGGGGTCGTGATCCGTTTAGCCTTTCCACCGCTCACCGAAGAGCGCCGCAAGGAACTGATTCGCGTGGTGCGGAACATGGCCGAGGACGGCCGGGTGGCAATCCGTAACATCCGCCGCCATATCAAGGACGACATCGAGGCTCTCGAGGGTGAGGTCTCCGAAGATGACATCCGGCGAGCGGAGAAGGAATTGCAGGACATCACCGACGAACATACTGCCCGTGTTGACGAGCTCTTGGAACACAAAGAGCAGGAGCTGCTCGAGGTGTGAATGTGGACGGAAGCGATGATCATCCCCACGATGGCGAAGAAGGCGGAGAGTTAGTCCCCTTCCCCGGTGGCCGTCACCCGTCGCAATGGCCGGGTGACGAACGATCGGATGACGAAGATGTTGATGAGTCCGACCAGGCGGCTGGAGACTTCGAGCCGCTTCAGGACGAGCTGAAGCCCGCCGCCGATACGTACGATCTCGATGCTCGACGTGGTGGGCCTCCGGCGGATGGCGACATCCCGTCCGAACCAGCCGACCTCGAAGGGAAAGTAGCCGAAGCCCTGGGCGAAGGGGAAGATTTCGAAGACTTCGTCACCGGGGCGAGCTCATTCGACGAATTCACCCGCGAGGACTATATCCGGGCAACCACACAGGAGTATCAGGGCCTGGCCGACGCCATCGCTGAGGCCGCAGGTGAGGAATTCGAGATGCAGGCTGTAGCGGCTGCGATGCCCGGCATGGAATCGGGCCTGGTTGGGTTCGATGACGTTACCGGCGAGACATCCGCACCGGCCCTGCCGGAGATGCGGGGCCCCTCCGACCTGACCATGCGAGTTGTTACCGGGCTTGCGCTGGTCGCACTGCTGGTCGGAGCGATCATCCTGGGAGGGTTCTGGCTTTGGCTGTTTGTGCTCGGTGCGGTGATCGTTGCGCTCGGTGAGTTCTATGCCACCCTGCGCAGGCAAGGATTTGCGCCGGTGAGCCTCTTCGGTCTGCTGGGTGGGTTGGGTGCCTTTTCTGCCATCTACCTAGCGGAGGGTAATACTCCACTTGCTATCGCAGGGGCGGTAGGTATGACGCTGGTGGCAACAACGTTCTGGTATGCCGTGGTACCGCGTCGAAATCCTCTGGTCAATGCGGCCGTCACGGTGTTTGGGATGGCCTGGGTGGCCGGTCTGATGGCGTTCAGCGTGCCGATTGTCCTCGCACCGCGCTATCAGCAACTGATTCTCGCTCTGGCCCTGGCAACCGGGTTATTCGACATCGGGTCGTACT
>JAHEDM010000042.1 GCA_024641205.1 Actinomycetes bacterium | reverse complement strand
TTCGATACCCGGCCCGTGATCGACCACCTCAACGGTGCCCCCTCGAACCGAGATCTCGATAGCGGCAGCCGGCGGACTCCACTTGTGAGCATTGTCGACCAGATTGCTGACCGCTCGCTCGAGCATCGCAGGGCGCCCCTGGACAATGGCATCGTCTGCGAAGACCAGGATGGTGCGACCGGTTCGGCGTCGAGCCCGCTCCGCGACCTGTTCGACGAGGTCCGCCAGGTCTACTTCGGAGATGGGTTCTTCCACGACTCGTGCGTCCGTAGCCAGCTCGACCAGCTCGGAAACCATGGCGGTCAACTCGCCCAGTTCAAACGTCACGTCGGACAACAGTTCCTGCTTCTCGACACCGTCCATGTCGTCTGATTTGGCGAGGAGTTCGATGTTGGTGCGAAGCGAAGTGAGAGGAGTGCGCAACTCATGACTGGCATTGGCGACCAGTTGCTGCTGCTGCTGTCGTGAGGCCCCGAGGGCTTTGAGCATCATGTTGAAACTCGACGCCAGTCGACCGATCTCGTCGTTCCGGTCGACGGCAATGGGAGCGTCAAAGTCCTGGGTAGTCGCCACATGCTCGGCGGTGGCGGTCAGGTCTTCGACCGGTTTCAGGGCCCGGCCTGCCACCAGCCAACCCATCAGGGCGGCCAGCAAGACACCGAGGCCACCAATCCCAAATAACCGCAGCCGGAGACCGTTGACAATGGCGTCGGTTTCCGTCAGGTCACGGGCAATCTGCAACGCGAGGTCCTGCGATAGGGGAACGGCAATCACCATGTAGTGAATGTCTTCCACCCACACGTCGCCGAGGGTGTAGTGCCCCGGACCGGCCGCTAGGACGCCGTCGAAATCTTCGACCGGCAGAGTTGGCTCGCCCTCGAATGCAAAAACCAGGTCGCCTTGATCGTTGAAGGCCTGCACGATGGAATCCGTGGCGAAGAGCTCGGCAACACCTCCCAGCCGCCGTCCGGCCATCATTCGAGGATCGGGAAATCGGTTCCCTAGATCCGAAACAGCACCGAGCAGCCCTGCTCGCTGGACCAGGAAATCCTTGACCTCACTGCGCGCTTCGCGAGACGCCGAAACGTACGCGGCACCGGCCACCGCCGCCACGGCAATGGCCACCGCCATCGCCACCAAAAGGGAAAGACGGGCTCGAAGCGTCATGACGCTCGCAGAACGTAGCCGACCCCGCGCACCGTATGGATCAAGCGAGGCTCACCCTCAGCCTCCGTCTTGCGGCGCAGGTAGCCAATGTAGACGTCGAGCGAATTCGATGATGTCCCGAAATCGTATCCCCAGATGCGATCGTAAATCACTTCCCGGGTCAGGACGATACCGGCGTTGAGCATCAAGAGCTCGAGTAGATCGAATTCGGTCTTGGTCAGCTCGATCGTCCGTCCGGGGCGCTCCACCCGACGAGTTTCCGGGTCGAGGGTGAGATCCGCAAACGTCAGGGGGCCACTCAAATCTTCCGGGGCGGTTCTGCGCAGGAGCGCCCGGAGCCGGGCGAGCAGCTCTTCAAGAGCGAAGGGCTTCACCAGATAGTCATCGGCCCCTGCGTCCAGACCGGCGACTCGGTCGGAGATCTCATGCTTGGCGGTGAGCATCAGAATCGGCAGATCGTCGCCCTTGGCGCGTATCCGCCTGCACACAGACAAGCCATCGACGTAAGGCATCATGATGTCCAGAACGAGAACGTCGGGACGGTCATCCTTGATCGCTTCAAGAGCTTCCGCGCCGTCGACGGCCAGGCTTATGTCGTAACCTTCGTAGCGGAGCGCACGTTGCAAAGACTGCCGTACGCTTCGATCGTCCTCGGCAATCAGCACCTTGGCGCCATTGCTCTCTGTCATGGGATCCCTCGCGTTGTTCTACAAAAACTGTACTGCCACCCGTATGTGAGCACACTGAGAGTCAGATGAGAATCGGATGAGAAGCCACCGTTGACAACCGGACGTTGCCGTTCTCATGCATTTCTCATCAAGGTTTCACGCTCGCCTTAGCGCTGTGCGTGAGAGTGAGGCCGTTCCAGAAAGGAAACCCCTCATGAAGAAGCCGCTCTTCCTCCTGCTGTTCGTCCTCGCCCTGATGGCGACGGCTTGTGCGAGCGGCAGCGACTCCGATGGGGTCGCCACGCTCGAGGGGGCCGATACCACCAGTACGACGGTGGCCACCGAGGCCGATGACCAGATCGAGACCGAGCAAGCGATGCTCAATTTCACTCAGTGCCTGAGAGACCAAGGCCTCAACATCCAGGATCCCGAGATGGACGCGGACGGAAACCTGAACTTTCGCGGATTGGTCCAGGGCGCCGAAGAGATAGACCGCGCCGCACTTCGGGCCGGATTTGAGGCCTGCCAATCCGACCTGGAAGGCATCACCCTGGGAGGCAGAGCAGGTTTCGACAGAACGGCGATTCAGGACACCCTCATCGAGTACGCCGCTTGCATGCGCGAGAACGGTTACGACATGGAAGACCCCGACCTGTCGAACTTCGGCCCCGGAGCCGGCGGCGAGGGGCAACCAGGTCAGGGTGGCGGGCCGTTCGACAGCATCGATCAAGACGACCCGGCGTTTATCGCCGCCAATGAGACTTGCCAGGAGATCTTCACCAACGCGGTACCCCGTTTCCTGGGTGGCGAGGGTCAGGGCCCGGGAGGTGAAGGATGAGAACCATCCCATCGGAGGAGGTAGCCGGGTCCGCCGAAGACCGGGGAGCAGAGGACGTGCCAATCCCCGCCGGCGAGCCCAAGACCCGGAGGCGACGCTGGTGGTTCATTCTGTTCATAGCTGGGGCTGCCCTGGCGGTGGCTGTGTGGTTCATCATCCAAAACGGTTCTGATGAGACCGAGGTCACGTCGGCTGCCACGCTCGCCTTCTCCGAAGTGGTCGTCCGAGATCTGGAACAAATCGAAGAGTTGTCCGGAACGCTCGGCTTCGACGCCGGCGAGCCCATCTCGTCCCGTTTCTCCGGAACGCTTACCGCCTCGGTTGAAGCCGGAGACACCGTCGGGCAGGGTGATGTCCTCTTCACGGTCGACAACCGGCCCGTTGTGCTGCTCTACGGAAGCGATCCTGCCTACCGGGATCTGGCGATTGGTGATGAAACGGTCCCGGTGATGGGACGACTGTCCGGGCCGATAACCGAAATCGTTGAGCCGGGCACGATCGTGGAGCAGGGTGACGTGCTCTACCGGGCCGACGGTGCGCCTGTAGTTGCGTTGTACGGAGACACCCTCGCCTATCGCGCTCTTCGCGATGCGTCCACCGACCTGACCGGCACCGACGTCATCCAGCTCGAAACTGCGCTGGTGGCACTCGGCTACGACCCGGACGGCACCGTGACGGTGGACGACGTGTTCACCTATCAAACCGGACAGATGGTCAAGAGGTGGCAGGAAGATATCGGCGCAGTCGAGGACGGGGGAGCGAACCTGGGTGAAGTGGTGTTCCTTCCGGGACCCGCCCTGGTTCTCGAGGCTTCGCAGCTGGGAGATACGGCCGGGCCAAATGCTGCGGCCCTGACACTCCTGACCGGTTCGTCTCTCTCTGGACCCGACGTCGAGCAACTCGAGGCTGCTCTCTCAGTCCTTGGGTTCGACCCCGGCGCGATTGACGGGACGTTCACCCCGGAAACCGAGCAGGCGGTGATCGACTGGCAGCAATCCGTTGGCATGGACCCGGACGGGGTGGTCAATCTGGGCGAAGTCGTCTTCCTCCCAGACGAGGTGCGGGTGGCGTCGGTCAACCTGACGACTGGTTCCTCGGTGAGCCCTGGAGCCACAGTGCTGGGGACCTCCTCGAACCAGAGTGTTGTTGCCGTTGATCTGTCTGCCCGTGACCAGGGTTTGCTGGCCGAAGGCGACCGGGTGACCGTGGTGCTTCCCAATAACGTCGAAACCCCCGCCACCGTCACCTATGTGGCACCCCTCGCCACGGTGGTCGGCACGGGGCCGGATGCGCAGACGACTTTTGAGATTCTCATCGGGCTCGATGACGCCTCGACAGCGGTCGGATTCGATGAGGCTCCGGTCGACGTTCAAGTCACCACCGATCAGCAGCTCGGCGCCATGTCCGTACCGGTCAGTTCGTTACTGGCTCTGGCCGAAGGCGGATACGCGGTCGAGGTCGAGCGAGGCAACGGGCAGACCGCGCTGGTAGCGGTCGATCCCGGCATGTACGCCGACGGCTATGTCGCGGTCGAAGCCGAGGGCCTCCAACCAGGAGATCGAGTGGTGATGGCCAGATGAATCTCCGACGGCGCAACGGCGGGCGCAGCCCAGGCGGGCAGCGTCTGACCATTGACCCGGAGATCGTGCTTTCTCTGCGGGGGGTAACCAAGACGTACCCGGGTACCCCGCCGGTGCAGGCTTTGCGGGGAGTGGACCTGGAGATCCGGCTGGGCGAACTGGCCGGAATCGTCGGGCCGTCTGGGTCAGGCAAGTCGACGTTGCTGCACATCATGGGCACGCTTGACCTGCCTACGGACGGAGAGGTTTCCCTGGCCGGCCACCAGGTCTCGGCGCTGAATGACAAAGAGCTCTCGGCGCTTCGGTCACGCAACATCGGGTTTGTCTTCCAGCAGTTCCATCTCCTCAACAGCCAGTCGGCGCTCGACAACGTCGCCGATGGCTTGCTGTACACGGGCACCCCCATCGCCGAGCGCCGTGCCTTGGCAGAAGCCGCCCTGAATCGGGTCGGACTGAGCCACCGACTCGACCATCTGGCCAACAAACTCTCCGGCGGAGAACGGCAGCGGGTGGCGGTTGCGCGCGCCATTGTCGGCCGTCCGGCCATGGTGCTGGCCGACGAGCCGACCGGCAACCTCGACAGCAAATCCTCCGACGGGATCGTCGAATTGATCGAAGAGCTCAACGGCGAAGGCATCACGATGCTGGTGATCACCCACAACCGGGAGATCGCCGAACGATTCCCGCGACAGGTCGGTCTACTGGACGGGCTGATCGAATACGACCGGGAACCGGCGGGGGTCTGACATGCCGGCCGAACTCATCCCCAGCAAACTCCACTCCAGAGATATCCTCCGTACATCGTCGGTTGGGCTGTTTACCCGCAAACTGCGGGCAGCGCTCTCGGCCCTCGGCATCATGATCGGCATCGCCTCGATGGTGGCCGTCCTGGGACTCTCCGAATCCTCCAAATCGGATCTCCTCGCTCAGCTCGACCGGCTCGGCACCAACCTATTGACCGTCCAAGCCGGTACGGGCATCGGTCTCGGCAACGCCCAGTTGCCGGATGAAGCGGTGGCCATGGTCGAACGGATCGGACCGGTCGACGAGGTCTCGTCGGTGAGCGACATCGACGCCAACGTCTACCGAACCGACTACGTCCCGTCCGGCCAATCCCGCGGGATTACGGTGAAGTCGGTCGACGTCGACCTGCTGACCACCATGCAGGGGACTCTCGCCGCCGGTCGCTTCCTCGACGAAGCCAGCAGTACCTATCCAACCGTTGTCCTCGGAGCAGTCGCGGCCGAAAGGCTGGGCATCCTCGACCTCGACGGGAACCCGCTGGTGTGGCTTGGTGATCAATGGTTCGCCGTGATCGGGATCCTTGACCCGCTCGACCTGAGCGCCGACCTCGACCGTACCGCCATGATCGGTCAAGAGGCGGCGGCAACCTACTTCGATTCAGAGAACATCCCGAGCGTCATCTATGTCCGGACTGCCCCCGAATATGTCGACACTGTGATGGGAGTCCTGGGCGCAACAACCAATCCGGAGAACCCGGATCAAGTCGAAGTTGCACGACCGACCGACGCTCTGGAAGCGCGTGACGCCGCCGAGAGCGCCTTCACAAGTCTGTTCCTGGGGCTCGGTGCAGTCGCCCTCCTGGTGGGGGGCATCGGCATCGCCAACGTGATGGTGATCTCGGTGCTCGAACGCCGGGCCGAGATCGGATTGCGGCGGGCGCTGGGCGCCACCAAGCGCCACATCACCATCCAGTTCTTGTCTGAAGCCTTGCTGCTGGCGGTCATCGGTGGCATTGGAGGCGTCATCCTCGGATCAGCCGTAACCACCGGATATGCCTCGATACGCGGTTGGGGCATTCTCATCCCCGAGATTGCCCTCATCGGTGGCTTCGTCGCCGCCCTGGTGATCGGCGCCGTCGCCGGCCTCTACCCGGCCATCCGGGCGGCTCGCTTATCCCCCACCGAAGCCCTCAGAACCACCTAAACACCCGGTTTCGGCGTCGCAGGAACACTCTATTCGTGACTGTGCGACGCCAAAACGGATTTTCTCAAGACGCCGTGGCGAGCTGACGCCCCAGCCTCCGGGTCATGGCAACCACTGCCACCCCCAACAACGCGATGACCCCGATGGCAATCAACAGCTCGACCCAAACGTCGCCTAGACCGGCGTTGTTGAGTGTTACCTCGAAGATCGGGTTGATCACCCAGTAGGTGGGGAACAGCTTGCCGATCCACTGCGGCCAGTCCGGCCAGATGTAGAACACGGTCGGGCCGATCAGCAGAATTGCCGTCCCTTTGATCAAGGCGAACACTGCCGTGGAATCCTTTGACACGGTCCCGTAGATGAGGCCGATCTCCACGCAGAGGATCGAACCAACCAGCAAGACCACGAACAATGCCAGCGGATCCGCTCCCAGGGCGTTGTTGAGGAACAATGTGAAGATGGTCATGGCCAGCGCCAGGATCACCCCGAGCATGCCCTTGGCGGTGATGACCTCGCTGAGCTTGACCGGCGTAACGATCAGCGCGTTGAGGGTGCCCTTCTCGCGTTCGTCGGCGATGCTGAACGCTGGCAGGAACACCGCGGCTACCACCAGTGCGTACATCATGATGAACGGCACCATCCGCACGGCAATGGGAAACCCCTCGTCGCCGAGGGCAACTACCGCTACGTCCACCGGTGGCGTGGCTCCCTCGATTTCCCTGACCAGGTCGACCGTGGTGACGGCCAGAATGATCCGGTTGGAAGCCAGGCTCTCTCCCCCAACGTAGAACTCAAGCGGTGGTCGTGCTCCGGAGCGCACCTGATCGTCGAACCCGGCCGGTAGCACCAACCCGGCGTCCAGATCGTCTGCCTCAACCTTGGCTTTCAGATCCTCGGCATTGTCGAGCAGGGTCAGGTCAATCCCCTCCATGCCCTGAACAGCCGTCGTAATCGTTGAGCTTCCCTGATCGACAATCCCTAAACGCGGCTGGGGATCAAACAACGACCCGAATGTCACCTGTAAGACCAGGGTGAAGAGCACGGGAAGAAAGAGGACCCAAAGGAAGACGGGCGAACGGGGACCCAAACGGAATTCCTTGCCAAGCACCTTGAACGTACGCGTCAGGCTCATAGCGTCTCCACCTTCCGTCTCAGAACGAACCAACCAAGCACAAAGAGAGCAACACACCAGGCCAACAGGGCCCCGACGTCGGGCAGAACCTCGGCCCAGCCATCACCGTAGGTGGCGACTTTGACCAACCCTTGCACGAGAGGATACGAGGGAAGCGCCCGGATCCATCCCGTCGCTGTACCGGGGAAGAGCACCGTAAAGGCGGGAATCATCAGCGGGACCATGAAGATCATCCCGTAGAAGAGATTGCTCAGGAAGTCCCGCCCGAGTGAACCGGCCACCATGGCCGCTCCCGACACCATGACCGCCCCCAACAACATCAACGTGATGATCAACAAAGGTTGATTCCCCAGGACATCGATGGCGGCCAGAAGAATCACTGCCTGTCCCAACCCGAGTACAACACCGGCAATCCCCTTGGCGGCGAGGACGTCTCCGGTCGTGGCCGGGGTTACCAACAAGGCGGTAACGGTTTTCGTCTGCACCTCGCGAGCGATCAACGACGACATCCCGAACATCTCCATCAGGAGAACCAGGAAGACCAGCAAAGGCCGGAAGCTCTCCCGAGGAGTCACCTGGTTCCCGGCCCGATCCTGGCCTAACACTGTGTAGACCTCTTGCGGGTTGGCGGTGTCCACGGGCAAAGGGCTTCCTGCCACCGCGAAAGCCAGCTCCTTCACGAGGCTCGACATCGACGATTTGAGCTCTTCAGGAACCTGGGCGTCGACGAAGATCTCGACGGTGGCCCGGTTCCCGGCGGCGGTCGCCGCCAGGAAATCGGATGGGAAGGCCAGCCCCACATCAACGTTGGCCTTCTCCGCTCCGGCCGGTTTCTTCGTATCGGAATCATCCGGGATCACTACAACGCGACCGTCGATCTGCCAGGCATCGGCTTGGCCCGCCACCACGGATCGAAGGTCGTCGGCCGAGTCGAACCCAACCAAACGAAGACCTTCCTCTTCCGTGGTTTCCAGACCGGCCATCACGGCAGGGTCACCCAATCCGGAAATGCCGACCGGTATCGATTCGTCGACCCGGTCGGGCAGCACCCAGAAAATCACGATCATGAAGACGAGTACCAGCAGGGTGAGGAACATCCACAATCGGTCACGGCTGTACTCCGTCAGGTCCTTCTTGACGATCGACCCGATGATGGAAGCACGGGACACGGGCCTGCTCATCCCTCCAACCCCCTTCCGGTCATCTGGATGAAGATCGCCTCCAGGGTGGCTTCTTCGGTGTGGATGGTCATCAGGTCGGGCGAACCGACTGCAGAGCGCAATACCTCACCGGCCCCGGACTCCTCGAGCGAAACGATCTGCTCCCTCACGCCGGCGCCATCGCGACTGCGGACGCGAATCGACCGCTTCCCGTGCTTGAGTTTCAGAGCCTCGGGGGTGTCGATGGCGTACAACTGGCCCTCATTGATGAAGGCGAGCCGGTTGGAAAGCTCATCGGCCTCGTTCATGTCGTGCGTGGTCAGCAACACCGCTGCGCCGCGGTCGGCCTCCTGTTGAATGAGCTTGCGAATGGCTTGCGAGGACACCGGATCCAGGCCGTCGGTCGGTTCGTCTAGAAACAAGACCTTGGGCGTGTTGACCAGGGTCCTGGCCATCATGAGACGTTGCTTCATACCCTTGGAGTACTTGGCCACACGATCCTTGGCCCGATCGGCCAGCCCAACCCGCCGCAGCAGCTCAACGGTGTCGACATCTTTGATGCCGAAGAGGCTGGCGTAGAACTTGAGATTCTCGGAACCGGACATGCTGTCGTAGAGGTTCTTCTCTTCGAAGCACACCCCGATCTGGGATTGCATCTCGGGATCGTCGGCCGTCACGTCGACACCAAGTACCTGAGCCGTACCCGACTTCGGAGTCAGCTGGCCGGTGAGGATCTTGATCGTCGTGGACTTGCCCGCCCCGTTGGGTCCCAAGAACCCGAGGATCTCGCCCGGAGCCACCTCGAAACTGACGCCCCGGACGGCCTCCAGATCGCCGTACGCAAAGGTGATGTTCTCGACCTTGATGGCGGCTACCGTCATGCGTTCTTCCTCTCGTTCCATCGACTCATAACCTCTTCGAATTCTGTTTCAAAAAACGAGTACACGTCGTGCATTTCTTCGAGTCGCTCACGGGCTTTGTCACTCGGCTCGAGAGCCATTGCCTCTTCAACAGTGCGGCGGATGTACCCGATGGCCGCGAACTTCTTCGCAAGGATCGTCCCCCACACATCCTTGAGGATCCGGTAGTGAGATTGGCGGGATCCTCGCACCCGGTAGCGCTCAACCAATTCGATGCCGACCAGAAATTGCATGGCATTGCTCACCGAGGCTTTGCTCACTTCGAGTTCTTCAATCAACTCACTGGTGGCGAGACCTTCGCCCTCAGCCAGGGTGAGGACGGTATAGACGCGAGCAATGGTGTGGGGGAAGCCGACCTCCTCCAGCATCCTGGTGAGTCGCTCCTGCGTTGCTCTCCAAGCGTCTTCAGGATTTGCCAAGGTCATTCTCCAGTATGTTCAGTTCTTTATGAACATTATGAACGATACCCCGTTCGCGTTCAACGGGATAGAGGATTTCGGCCCCAAACGACCAGCAACCAGCAACCAGCAACCAGCAACCAGCAACCAGCAACCAGCAACCAAGGCATATCTCAGCTCCGGCCGGAAGGGAAGCGTTCTTGGATACCGGAAACCGACAGGAAAGGGCCCCTTGCGGGGCCCTGAACCTTTCCGAAGCAATCGCTTGCTAAGCGTCCGCTTTCTCTTCTTTGAAGCGCCGGATACGCTCGGCGACGTCTTCGACCTCCTGTTCGAGGTCACGCTGGTACTCCTCGAGCATCGCCAGCCGATCCTCGTCGGACCAGCCTGGCCGTCCGCGTCCTTCAGCGGGACCGCACGGTCCGGCCCAACCGGAACCGTGACGCATCATGCGGTGGTGCATCATCATCCGACGGTGCATCATTCTCCTTCTCATTCTTCTCTCCTGTCTCGATACCGCTCAAGGAAGGCGGTGATCGTTTTGTTTGCTTTGTCGAGGGCATCCACCCAGGTGTCGAGCAAGGATGCTCCTTGCTCCGTGAGCCGGTAGGTTCGCCGGTTACGTCCCGGAAGGTCGTCCCGCCACTCGGACTCGACGATTCCTTCTGCTTCCAGCGCCCGCAGCATGCGATAAAGGTTTCCCATGTCGATCCGCTCGGCCGGCACCAAATCGGCCAGGCTGTCTGCCAGTTCGTACCCGTGCGTTGATCCATCTCGCAGAATCAACAGCAGGGCAGGCTCGATGAATCGTTCGACCCGGGCGTGAACCCGCCACTCCGACCCGACGCCCCGCCGGCTTCGTGAACGGTGTCCTCGGTGATGTGGATGTGGGTGCGTCATATCTGCATAGTATATGTGTTTCACATATATGTGAACAACATTGTTACTCACATATTCCGTGCTTGCGATGCCAAAACCATGGGAACATGGGGTCATGGGAATCGAGATCGAGCGTAAGTTCCTAACCGGCTCCGAGGAGTGGCGCGATCTTGGCGAAAGCACCGAGTACCGCCAGGGATATCTGCTCGCCGCCCCGGACCGGACCGTGCGGGTCAGGACGGTCGGGGAACGTGGGTATCTCACCGTCAAGGGAGGCTCGATAGGAGCGGCCCGGGCCGAGTACGAGTATGAAATCCCGATCGGCGACGCTCGCGAGCTACTCGACGAGCTATGCATCCGGCCCCTGATCGAAAAACGGCGCACGCACATCACATACGCCGGCCTCACGTGGGAGGTCGACGAGTTCTTCGGCGAGAACCACGGCCTGGTCATCGCCGAGGTAGAACTCGAATCCGAGGGTCAACGGGTTGATCTCCCACCGTGGATCGGTGAGGAAGTCACCGGCGACCCTCGCTATTTCAACGCCAGCCTGGTGACGAGGCCCTTCTCGACCTGGACCGTCTGACATCCCAAGCTTTGGCGTCGCACATCCACCTATATCGTGTCTCTACGACGCCAAAGCTGCCCTTACCCCTCCAGGTTGACGTAGATGTGCTTGGTCTCCAGGAAGGAATCGAGGCCCCATGGGCCCAACTCCCGTCCCACTCCCGACTGTTTGTAGCCGCCCCACATCGCTTCCGACGGGGCCGGTTGGGTGTCGTTGATCCACACGATCCCGGCCCGGAGGG
>JAHEDM010000041.1 GCA_024641205.1 Actinomycetes bacterium | reverse complement strand
CAAGCGCCCAACGAGCGGATCCCAAAAGGCCGAAATCCCCCGTGGTTACAGGGGATTTCGTTCGTAGCGGGGGTAGGATTTGAACCTACGACCTTCGGGTTATGAGCCCGATCCGGTGGGTGGCGCTGAACTGGGGAACCGCGCGAAACACCTGGTCACAGGTGGTTTTCGTTTCTCGTCATTTCGCGTCTCTTCCCGTCCCATCCCACCCTCTCGCGCGATGGACGCGCGATCGAGCAGCGCCACGATTGTGCGACTTCGGTTGATACTTGTCACTGGATGTTCGGTTGATAGGTGACATCGTGCCGGTTGATGTGCAAGCAGCGCCACGATTGTGCGAGTCCGGTCGGTAGATGGATCTTGTCTCCATTCGATGCGCGAAGTGGGAGCTCTGCCGTGTGAAGGCGGAACAAGAACCCAGGAAACACAGGCGAAATGGCCAAATATGCAGGTAGATCAAAGGAATTCGCCTCCCGTCGCCTGGCTACCTCCATGGTCGTTTTCGGTTGTCTGACGGACACTTTGACGGACACCACGCCAGGCTGTCGACACCAACCGAGCCAGGCGTCCAGTCGGGTTCAGCAGGCCGCCGGCAAACCATCCTTCTCTCGCGATCGCCAGTACGAACGCGCCCGGCAGTAGCGAGACCGGCGTGAACACGATGGCCGCCCGTTCCAGTTCGACCGTTGGGGTCGCTGCAACACGCCGACACCAAGCATGCCTTGCTGACCCTTTTCGTCGGCCATCTCTCGCCGCAAGGCGTGTTCTTCGTCTCAGCGACGTTGATCCTATTCACTGCTCTGGTGGTGTTCACCGTCTTGCGTTTGCCGGGTCGGGCCGAAGGAGAGCGCGATCTGGCGTGGGAGGCTTCCCAGGATCGGGTCATGGCAGCTCAAACCGCATTGCGCACCGTGACGGTCAGTGCCGCAACAGCTCGCAAACTGAGAGGCGCGGCCTGAGTCGGCACCGCGGTACCGGGCATCGGCCAACGATGGATGGGGGCAGATTCAACCGAGATCTCCGCCCCCTACCGCCGGGGCGATTCGCGGCGAGGGGATGCCGGACCCCCCTACCGTCACCCACACTCAGGAGCATGGACCGAGACGCGGGCGAACTCCGCTATCCCCACAGCACTCTGGGCCACCTGCGGCAACTCGGCATCGAGGTGGTCGAGTTCCGGACCTATGAAGCCGAGGAGGACTCATGACTCTCGTTCTGATCGCAGGCGGCCTGGCTGCACTCATCGCCGGCCTCAGCGGAACTCTCGTCGCCCGCTACGGCGGTCGCCCAACCCCGGTTGCCTATGTCGTACTGGCGTCCGTGGCCGCTCCGCTCCTCCTGCTGAGCCTGATTGTCGGCGAAGCCGGTGATGTGACAGATGCGCTGGGAATCGCTCTGCTGATGGCCGGCCTGCTCGGATTGATCGTGGTGATGGGCTTGCCGCTCCTCAACCTTCGGAACGCCTCGACGGCGAGTGTGGTGGCCGGCAGCAGCGCAACGGCCCTGACCCTCGCCTTTTCGATCTGGCTGATCGTCGCCACCGGAGATGGACGGTCGACGCCGACCATCCTCGGTTTCGTATTTCTGCTGTTGGGGATCGTGGCTGCGGTCATCGGGTTTCTCTGGTTGGTGATTCAGCTCATCCGTCGGAAGGCTCGGCCGGCGCTGGCGTTCGTCTGGTCGGCTGTTTCTCTGGCGATAATCGGCTTCGTCCGTGTCGCGGTGCTCTCTCCGTCGCCGGAGCCTGTGCCCGAGGCGTTCGCCGGCCCTGCGGAACTGGACCGGTATCTCGAAGACTTGACCGATTCCGGTGGCCCTCCCGCCATTTCGCTGGTGGTCGTCAAGGACGGCACGATGGTCTACAACAAGGCGTTCGGGATGGCCGATGGACCGAACGGTATTCCCGCCAGGCCTGATTCGATCTACCACTGGTTCTCGGTCACCAAGATCCCGACGGCAATCGCCGCCCTGCAACTCGTGGAGCAGGGTGTGATCAGCCTCGACGACGAGGTGAGCGAGTACCTGCCATTCTTCGACGTCGAATACCCGTCGGCGGACAGCCAACCGATAACGATCGCGCACCTGCTCAACCACAGCTCCGGGCTGCCGGACGACATACCGGCCTGCATGGGGTGCGTGCACCACGAGGATGAACCGGCGTTGAATCAGACCGATCTCCTGAGGGACGAGAAGCTTCCCGCCTACAACACCCTGCGGTTCGAACCGGGCAGCCAGGCGGTCTATACGAACGTCGGGTACCACACCCTCGGGGTGGTGATCGAGCAAGCCAGCGGACGGAGCTACGAGGAGTACATCGAACGCAACATTCTCGACCCGCTCGGGATGGAGAACACTCGATTCGAGTACACGTCGGCAATGACAGCCAACGCGGCGGTCGGCGCCCACCCAATGGCAGATTTTCAAAGCATCTTCTTCCCGCTCATCGAGGCACCGTGGCCAAGCGAGTATGTCCGCGACTATGAGGACGGATGGGCGTGGTTCAACCGGTTCCTCTTCGACGCCAACCCGCCGTCGGGCCTCATCGGCCCTGCCCCGGAATTGGCTCGCCTGGTCACTGCCCTCCTCAACGGAGGAGAGCTGGACGGGGAACGGATCCTGTCGGAGGAGACGGTCGAGATGATGTTGACCGAACGGCACGTCACACCGGGCAGCTCTCCACAGTGGGGCGATTTCAAACGCTTCGAGGACTGGGAACAGGGGCTCGGATTCAAGGTCGTCGACGACGGCGGCCGTGTCCACTACGCCCACGGCGGCGGCGGTGCTGCCTTCAGGGCCTTCATCCGCCTCTATCCCGAGGAGGAGCTTGGGATCGTGATCCTGGTCAATAGCACCAACCTGGACCGGCAGGAGATCGCCGACGCCGTCGCCGACATGGATTGGTTGGCATCGCTGATCCCTCACCCCCTTCGCCTCCTTCCCAGAGATACCGGCAAGACGGATGTCGACCCGGCGTCCGTTAAGAGAACCTTCAGCAGGGTCGCCATGATCTCCCTATGGAGGTCTTCGTGCTTCGACTATGGCCCGCTGTGGACGGCAATCCGGCCGATCTGCGCGGCATTGTCGAACACGCCGGGTCGCGCCATTCCGACCGATTCAACTCCACAGACAAACTGATTCGACTCCTGATCCAGGCGATGGTCGAACACCCCGAACCTCAACGGAGAGACCATGAAACGTAACGTTGCTGTTCTCCTGCTGATTCTGCTGATCCACGGCTGTGCCGCCGAAGGGGGCGAGACTCCCACGACATCCGGGCTCGAACCCACCGATTCGGTCCCAACGCCGACTCCGGTCGGCACCTACCCGACCACCCCCCAGCCCACGGATCCACCATCCGAGCCGGCTACAGCCGACGGAATGGCATGCGACTTGCTCACCCTCGAAGAGGTGCAGAGCTTCGCCCCCAATGCCACCGAGGCCGATGAAACTCCATCCTTGAGCGAGTTCGCAGATACGTGCACCTACTACGCGGCTCTCACGGTCCAGATTCATCAGACTCTCGACAACTTCGACGATTACTTCATCGGGGCGGAGGGGTACGGCCTGATCGTCGACGAACTGCCCGGGTTTCCCTACCCGGCCCGGTTGTCATCTTTCGAACCGGACCCGGCAGCAGGCGTGGAAGGCTCGGTTCAATCGATCGTGTTGGAAGTCGAAGGGCAGCTTCTGATCGTCTCACCATACGAGAACACGTTTGTCGACACACCCGGATTCGAGGCGTTGAAGGAGTTGGCGCGCCTAGCATCCGGGCGGCTGTAGCAGAGCCTATTCTCCAGCACAACGGGAGGGCCGGTTGGTCAACGCCGGCGAGAGAGTGTCACGTCGCGAGTTCGATTCCCCCGTGAAGGGTTTCTACGCTTTGCGTCGTCCGCGGCTGGAGGAACGTCTCGAGGGGGCTCTTGGCCGTCGTCTGACCACTCTCGTCGCAGGCGCCGGTTCAGGAAAGACGACCCTTCTCGAACAGTGGTCGCAACATCAACTCGTAGTCCGGCATGTGTTGTCAGGGCCCGATCGCGAACTCTCCGGGATGGCGAGGGCCGTCGTGGGCGGCATCCGGTTGCGAGTGCCGGGAATCTCACCCGATCTGCTCGTTGCCGTCGAGGGAACCCAAGGGCCCGACACCGACCCCGATGAACCCGGCCGGGCAGAACCGCTGGCGGCTTTGGTTTGCCAGGAGCTCGACCTACGAACTCGCCGACATCTCGTCCTGATCCTCGACGACCTCCACGAGATCGAGGGATCTCGAGCCTCTGTTCGCTTTGTGGAAGGCCTGGTCCGTCACGCTCCTGCTCGATTGCACATCGTGCTTGCCTCCCGCAACCCGATCCCGTTCCCAATCGGCCGCCTACGGGTCGAGGGGCAGATCCTCGAGTTGCCCGCTGGTGAGTTACGCTTCAACGAGGACGAGGTGGGCGAGCTCCTGGCCGAAGTGGTCGGGCACGACACACCCTGCCGACCCGAGTCGATCGTCGACCGGACCGGTGGTTGGCCCGCGGCAGCCCGACTCGCCATCGAAGCCTGTCGTCTGGACCCGTCGGGAGACCCGACCGTGTCCCCAATTCGGAGCGGCGGCGACCCGATATACGAGTACCTCGCCGAAGAAGTCATGGAGTTCGAACCACCCCAGGGACGCCGGTTCCTGGCACTCTCGGCGCACCTGCCATTTGTCACCCCTGACCTGTGCCGAGATCTCCCTCTTCCGGGTGGGCCGGCCCAGTTCAATCGCCTACGGGCACGAGGTATCTTCTTCACCCCCCTGGACCGGTGGGCGGGTGCAGCGGTCCTTACACCGCTGATGAAAGAGTTCGTGCTTCAACACATCGAGGTCAGGCCGGAAGAGCGGGAACGGTTGCTGCGTTCGGCGGCGACGTTGTACGAGAAGGACGGCGCGCACGGCGAGGCCCTCGCTTGTGTCATCGCTGCCGGGAATGAAAAAGAACTTGGCTCCTTCATCGAGGTGAACGGTCCGTCGCTGTTGTCTGCAGGTCTCTGTGGCCCCCTCGTCGAGGCGGTCGATCTCCTCCCAGAAGAAACGCGCTCCGGACGGGTCTCGATGATCGAAGGTGAGGCCCGGCAGATAATCGGCGACTGGGATGGGGCCCAACGGTGCTACTCGAAGGTGGTTGCCGACGAGGGGCCGCTCACTCCGGACTTGGCGTGGAGGCATGGTCTGCTGCACCACCTGAGAGGTGATGTCGAGAAGGCTCTCGCGATCTATCGGCAGAGCCGGCAGGAAGACGGCAGCCTCGAAGATCAGGCCCTCGTCCTCGGGTGGACGGCCGGCGCGCACTGGTTGAAAGGCAACCGGGAGCTCTGCCGCGAAGCCGCCGCGCTCGCACTCGATACGGCGCGCAAATCAGGTGAGCCTCGAGCTCTCGCGACCGCCCACACCGTTCTGGCGATGCTGGCCGCTCTCGATGGTGATCGTTCCGCCAATGATGCCCACTACCTGCGCGCTCTCGAGTATGCGGAGCGGGCGCAAGACATGCTCCAGACGATACGGATTCGCGTCAATCGTGGCTCTCGGAACCTCGAGGAAGGGGCATTCGAAGAGGCGCTGGAAGAGTTGGACATCGCAGTGCGTCTGGCCGACCTGGCCGGCTTTGCCTCATTTCGGGGTCTAGCGCTGAGCAATCGCGGGCAGGCGTACCAGGCGGTGGGCAGGCTTGAGGAGGCCATAGCCGACCTTGAGGAGGCGCGTGAGATCTTCAGGCGCCTTGGATCTCGGCTCGAGGCCTATCCGCTCACTCATCTAGGTGACGTCTACCGGGTCCGCGGTGACCTGGCGCTTGCCCGCGCCGCCTACGAGGCAGCCATCCGGCTATCAGAAGGGTCGGGCGACCTCCAGGGACTCGTACCGTCCTGGTCCGGATTGGCGTTGACCGTGGTCGACGAGGATCCCGATCTCGCGACGGAACTCGTCGAATGCGCGGTGGCAAATGGGGCGGTCCTCGGGCACGTACGGGCTCTTCTTGCTTCCGGATGGGTGGCTCGGGCCAATGGCGACGTGCTCGCCGCACGGCGGTGGGCCGAAGAGGCCATGCACAAGGCCCGTGCTCGGCAGGACCGGCCCGGTATCGCCGAGGCCATTGAGTTGTCCGCTGTCCTCGAGGATGAGCGTGAACGCCGAATCGATCTGCTCGAGAGCGCCCAGCGCGTCTGGCGCGAACTCGGCAATCCGCTCGGGGTGGCGCGGATCGACATCGAACTTGGAGAAATCGGTTCTACGGACGACCCGGAGCACCTCGTGGCCGGAGCTGAAGAAACGCTCCGGAGGTTGGGTGCACTCGACATGGCGCGTCGCGCCCGACTGGTGCGCGACGCTCTCGAATCTCGGCGCCAGTCGCCGGTGGCGATCCGCACTCTCGGCGGTTTCGCGGTTGTGCGTTTCGGGGAGAAGGTTCCGACCGGCGAATGGCAATCCCGCAAAGCGCGCGATTTGCTCAAGATGCTCGTGGCCAACCGAGGCCGACCGGTTCACCGGGATGTGCTCATCGACAGGTTGTGGCCCGATGAGACTCCGGACAAGGCATCGAACCGGCTCTCAGTTGCGCTGTCGACGATCCGCAGCATTCTCGATCCCGAGCGCCTCCAACCGGCCGACACGTATCTCTCCGCTGACCGGCAGTCAGTCGGCTTGGACCTCGACCACCTGTTCGTCGACGCCGAGTCTTTCTTGACCAGGGCGGAGGAGGGTCTCAAGCTGCACCGGCGAGGAGATCATGTCGCTGCGATATCGTCGATGAGCCTCGCAGAGGCCAGATATGTTGGCGACTTCCTAGAAGAAGACGCCTACGAAGAATGGGCTATCGGGCTTCGGGAGGAATGCCGCTCCGTCTACATGAGAATCGCCGCGGTGATCGCCGAACAGGCGGTCGCCACAGGGGATCACGACCGTGCCGGACGCCTCTACCTTCGGATGCTCGAGCGGGATCCCTACCACGAACCCGCGCACCTGCGCCTCGTCACTTCGATGGTGGCGGTCGGCCGTCACGGTGCCTCTCGGCGCCTCTACGGCATCTACGTGGCCCGGATGAGCGAACTCGGCATCGAACCGGCACCGTTTCCGGTTCGATGACCGGCCGGCCGATGTTCTACGGACAGCTACGGCCGGTCTGGACGAAGAACGACCCAGGAGACGACCAAGGCCCGAAGGAGCCGAGGTCGACGGTTCGGATTCGCCAGTAGTAGGTCGTGCAGTTGGCGCCAACCGAGACCGACGTCGCGCGCTGGTCGCCCGCCGCGGAACCGACCCATTCACTTCTCACGAAGTCCGCAGCCCTCGACACCTGGATCTCAAAGGATTCGGGTTCCCGACAGGCGGAATACGTCCATCCGACCGTCGGGGAAAACGTGTTCGTCGATGAGACGCTGCCCGTCGAGGGTGTGCCCAGGGTGCAGGTTGTGGACGTGGTGGATGATGACGTCGTGCTGGTGGTGGTTGTCACCGTGGTGCTGGTGGTGGTCGTCACCGTGGTGCTGGTGGTGGTCGTCACCGTGGTGGCGGTGGTGCCGGGCGGGGCGGCCGACGTAGAGGTTGCGCCGACCGAGCTCGTTGTCGACGGGAGAGAGCTAGAACTGCCGGTTGTCAGAGAGCTTCCGGCGTCCAGGTCCACACTCAACTCGACGATGGCGGGCACCCCCCACTCACCGCCCGGACCCTGCCCCGAGACCGCAACGACGTAGATGCCGGATGCGGGTGGGGTCCACGAAAACCTGGCCAACTCCAGCGGATTGCCCGCCGTCTCGACAACCGCGACGGTTGCTCCGTCCACGTCGAACCGCACCGCGGTCACACCGCCCGGGTCGGCGGCATGTGCGACGATCGGGACGGGCACAGACCCGACGACGTGCCAGGCCAGCGGAGAATCGATCCAGGCTGCCCCGGTTGAACTTCCCATAGCGACTGCGGCCCCGGCAACAACCATGACGGCCAGAATGGTCGCGGCGGCGATTCTGCGAGTGATCATGGGTAGGGAATCTCCCACGGCTCGGTCTTCACCGCATCTTGCGGAAAGGACTGCTGAAAGATTCCACACGCGGGATCGCTACTCGACAAGTAGGTGGTCAGCGTCGCATCGGGGAACGCGAAGAATATCCAGGTCTTGGGATCAATGTCGCTCGGCACGCCGGGCAGCGCCGGGTGCTGCCCTTCGAGGTAGAACTCGGCCGGCTTGTCCACGATCACAAAAGCCCTTTTGTCGGCACCGGGCGCGAGTCCGGATAGGTCGACCGTCACCGATCTCGGCACCATCACGGACGCTGCCGAGACCGGACCTGTCTGCCAGGACTTCGCCGAGTAGTTCTGCCAGCCGTAGTCTGCCTTGTGACCGCTGACTCCTGCGACGTACGTGCATGAGGCAGGAGGGGTCGCTGCGGTAGGCAGCGAACTGCGAGTGAACGTGACTTCATACATGGCAGGCGAAAACAGGCCTGCCGGTTCGGGTATGACGTAGATACCCGGGTGGATCATCAGTACGTAGTCTGTCTCCGCTGTGGCGGTCTTCACGGCAGCATGCGAAGCCGCCTCCTGAACGTCGTCGAGCAAGTGGTCGATCATGTCTTTCGCCATCTGCTCACACTCGTCTTGGAGGGTCGTTCCGCAGTCGAGGATGCCCGCATCGACGGCCAGTTCGACGATCCAGTCGGACAGGTCACCCTTGGCGGCCTCAACCACGTCGTTGAACTTCGGCAGTGTCGGCGGTGCTCCGAGGGCGATCAGGCCGACGTTGATCACCTGAGTGCTGATGCCCTTGCAGATGGCGAGCGCTTCCTCCTTTGATTTGCCGGCTTCGCCGGCGATCGTGTAGCAACCCGACGCGTACGCCATCGCAGTCGCTACCTTGTCCTTGGTGAGGTCCCATACGTAGACGTACATGTCCCAGACCCACGCCACGAAGGTGACACCGTCGACGATGTGGTCCCACCAGTCCTTCGCTGGGGAATCGAGCTTCCAAGGGCACACCGTTGAGCCGGGGACCATTCCCTGGTTGACCTTGACGCCGTTGACGTATGAGAACGCCTTCAATTCCATCCCGTGATACCAACCATCGAATGCCCAGGGTTGAGGCGGTTCCATCCCCCGGTCGATGTACCAGTCGGGCGTCTCGCTTGGAGCCGGGTTTTTCGAACCAAATGGGTTCTTCACGACCCGGACACACCGCTCGTAGTCCGCATTGGGAAGGTGAGGAGGCACGAACTCGACGTCGACTGTCATCGACTCAAGAAGCAGTTCGTAGATCGAAGATGCCGGAGCGGCGGGTTCGTGGCTGAGATCGATGATCACCAGATTCGATGTCCCGGGCAAAGGCTGGGTGCCGTTCATCGGCACGACCCTCACATAGAGCGTGTCGGGCTTCGAGTTGAGCGGTGGGTCGGACTTGAGACGGACGTTTTGCGGGGAGCCTCCTGCCGCTGCGGCTCCCATCGCCAGGTCCGCAACCAACTGGTAGGTCATCGAATCGGGCAGAGACGCCTGCTGGGAGGGTGGATTCAGAACATTGCCCAGATCGACGTTGAACTCAATCGAACCCCCATCCGGTTCGGCGATTTTCTGGGCGTACATCAGCCCAGGGAAAGAAAGGGCTGCCCCCGTCGGTGGGGCGAGTGAGCTGATTTGAACGATTCCGTGGGTGAGATCGGCCGGCTGCGGTTTCCAACGGAAGGACGTCGGGATGGTCCCAAAGGGTCCGTTGGTACATTCGTCCGGCAGCGTGCCGAGTCCGCCGGTGCCTGTCGTATTCGGTGGCGGATACAGGCAAATCATCCCGGCACGGACCAGACCGATCGGCGTCGACCAGTCGAGATCAGCCGACGGAGTCATTGGCCACAGTGGTGTTCTCCCCGGCACCGGACCCGCAGGGACCTTGGGCGGCGTGAATGAGCCGCGGCCGAGTGGTCTGAGTTCTCCGTCTCCCCAGCCCCATGCTTCGAAGCTCAGCGGGCCGCCGTCTGACGGCAGCAGAGAGGTGAAATCGAACGTTCCGTCCGGGCTCGAATATACGAAGGTCTGATCGGCCTCGGGTACGCGGCTCCAGATTTCGTCGCCGGTGCTGATATACAGGTAGGCCGCCTCGGCCTCGGTCGGATTGGCGAGGATCCCCAGCTCGAGCCGAGTGTCGCCGACCCATCCGGCGAGCCCGCACGAAACCGGTGGCGTGATCACGGTAGGGCGAGTTGATACCGCCTCTGTAGCGTCGTAGATGTCGGCATATACGATTATCGGAGCAGAACCGATTGGGATAGACACATTCCCGCCGGAGGAGGGAAACAAGTCAACCGGAACGAAGCCCGCTCCGCCGAACGAAGCCGCGTAGAGCGCCATGCCACTCGCGCCCGTCTGAGGGGCCAGTTCGATTCCAGCGGTGCATGAGTTGTCATCGATAGTGATGACCGGCGACGGAACTGCGCCGAGGCGACCTTCGATCGGTTCCCCATCCGGTTGCTCGGCTATCGCCAGCCGTCCAATAGGGCCGGTCGGCGTCGGGAAGGCCGAACTGCCGCCCGCCGCTGCCGTTGGCGGTTCCCCCGGATCGAAATCAATCGCTCGCAACCACAGCGGGAAGGAAGTAGCGCTCCGTCCATGGCTGTCGAACGCCCGCACCACAAGCCCCGACAAGCCGGGTATTCCGGGCGCCCACGACCAGAGGTAGGTGGCCTCACTTGTGGGTTCGTCGAAATCAACCGCCTCAACCAGCTTGTCCCCCTCCCACAACTCGAGCCGGGCCGTTGGCTCTTCGGACCAAACCCAGGTGCCCAAATCAGCGCTGTCTCCAACCCTGGCCGCGGTCTGGCGTCCTGGTCTGCTCAACACAACTGCGATGGGAGCCGGAGGCGGTGGCCGCCCGATAGCCTCGCTGACGGCGGTAGTGGACTCGGTGGTGGTGACGGTGGTTCCGGGCCCCGCGTTGGTACAGGCGGCAGCCACGATCGACGTCACAAGGAGTGCGACCAGACATCGGACGCTTTGCACTGACACCCAAACGCCGCCGTTTCGCGTCAACCTCATGACCGCATGGTGTCGGATGCCCTTAAGGCCGCCTTAGGGTTGTTGCCAGGGGTTTCGTGTGGTGCGCGCTACCTGGATCGAACCACCGTCGACTCATGCTGTGTGAAGGCAGATCGACGGTCTTGATATCACTGGCCAATTGGCAAGAATCCCATACGGGACAGGGGATTCTGCGTGTCATTAGGTTTGGTCGTATTCGGTCGTTTTGGGTTGCCTGACGGACACCTGACGGACACCACGCGAGCTGCGTCGGTGACCGTGCACCGTCCACTCCTCGGAGCTTTGCGATCTGCTCGTCATGGCCAGCCACGTCACTTGGAGCATCGAAGGGGACGGACAGGCCAGCCCCGTGACCATCGGGTTATGAGCCCGAGTCCGGGGTATCAGCTGAGCTGGGGAAATGCGCGAAATGCCTGCTCACAGGCGGTTTTCGTTTCGCGTCATTTCGCGTTGATTCCCCTCCCATCGCACCCTCTC
>JAHEDM010000040.1 GCA_024641205.1 Actinomycetes bacterium | reverse complement strand
ATGCTGAGCCAGATTCCTCTCGAACCTCGGACCTTGTTGAAGTGCTTGAGCGCGATACGAAAAGAGAACCCCTCGATAACAATGGCCGCTGCGAGAACGATGAAGTTGGGAGCAAAACTCGAGATCTCATGCGGATGCTGGAGAGCATCGATGCCCCGCTGCACGGCAAGCACCCCACCGGCGACGAACAGCATCACCGCCACCATCAAGCTCCAGAAGTAGACCTCCTTGCCACGCCCGAAAGGATGCCGCACGGTTGGGGCCGTCTGCGAAACGCTGATACCCCGCAATAACAGCACCTGGTTCCCGGTGTCGGCGACCGAATGGAATGCCTCGGCGAGCATCGCGGCGCTGGAGGTGAGCGCGGCAGCAACGAACTTCGACACCGCGATGAGCGAGTTGCCGATCAGGGCGGCGACCACCGCCGACTTTGATCCTTCTGCAGACATGGAAGGCAGTCTAAGAACCCCAGCCGCCTCGGTCCGAACTCATCCCGTGCCTTCTCGACCATCCCCCGCCAAGTTGGCGCGCAAGAAATCGAACATCGCCCTGTATCGGCGAGCAGGGTGTCGCCAGTCACCGTGCGTCCCGGGGAACTGCAACAGCTCCTGGGAACCCCCGAACGCCTGGTACAGCTTGGTGACCGAGGCCTGATCGAAGAACTCGTCTCCATCGGCGTTTACCAGCAGCACCGGCCGCTCCCGGATGAGGGGGGCGTAGGTCGCTGGGTCGGTCGCGCCGGTTCCACTCGCCCCGCCGACTGCGAACACCCCGCACCGCACGCGCTTGTCCACCGCCATGAAAGGGACGCCGACCAGAACCCCCATCGAAAACCCCACGTACCCGACAGGAAGGTTTGCCAATCGCCCGTCGGCGCCAATCGCCGTACACAGCCGGCGCAGATCGCCGACCGTTTGAGCCAGGAAGGGTTCGTTGCGAGCCAGATCGGGGATCTGATCGAGGGCGCGTTCACCGTGGTAGGGAGCGTCAATTGCCACGACGGCCAGGCCGTCACGGGACCACCGCTTGCCGGCCCCCCGCACATAGGGCACTTTGCGGGAGCCACGGCGTCCATGGAGCACAACAACCACTGCCCAGGCTTCCTGATCGGCCGGGAAGTAGGCATCGGCCGGGACCGTATCGCCATGTGCCCCCCGCAGCGTCCATCCTTCGAGCACGTAGCCGAGCCCTGTAGCAACATTACGGATACGCACCTCGAGAGGCCCGTCCGGTTCGGGGAGGGGAAGCACGATGGGCGTCACGTGGTCAAATCTCCAGCCACCGGACCTCATCCTTGCGAACGGCCCCACCGATGCTGGCCCGCTCATCCTGCCACTCAAGATTGATCGCGGAAGCGTGGCCGATCTCGCTTCCCTGGCTGATGGCCAAGCGGCCCGAAGTCTGCCCTTCGGATCGCAAAGCGGCCGCCAGCGCCACCGCAGCACTACCCGTGGCCGGATCCTCGAACACACCGTGGCCGGGCGCAAAGAAACGAGCCCGCACGGCCTCCGACGACTCGAACGCGTAGACATAGACCATGTCCGCTCCGATCTCCTGGAAGGTCCCCTCGGAAGCCGGAATAGCCGCAGAGACGGCGGCAGGCGATTCCGCTTCGATCAGCAGGTACGGAACCGGCATGTTCACCCAGCGCGCTGAAACGGGCTCTGGAAGCCCCACCGCTCTTGTAAGGGATCCCGCCTGAGGGGCGGGGCGAACCGGCTGGTCGAGCGGAACGTCAACCGCCGCGTCGTCGCCGATGAGTCTGATCGTGACTTCGAAAGCCGGACACCGCAGCGTGTCGGGACCTCCCGGACCGAGTTGCTTCAAGGTCCAGGCCATCCCGACCAGCGGGTGACCGGCAAAGGGAAGTTCTGCTCCCGGGGTGAAGATCCGGACGCGAGGAATCTCCCCCGCTTCCCATTCGAGGAAGATCGTTTCGGAGAACCCCAGCTCGACTGCGATAGCTTGCATCGATTGGGTGGTCAGGCCGGTGGCGTCGGTAACCACCCCCAAGTGATTTCCACCCTCATCGCCTCGCGTGAACACCCTCAGGACGTAGCAGTGCCTTGGCATGCGGCTCCTTTCAAGAGAGCAACCATACCCGCTACCGTTGCGGCCCATGGACGACATCTTTGGCTTGCAAGCATTGTTTCCTGAGGCCGTTCTGGCCATCGGCTTGGCGATGGTCGTCGGTAACGGATTGGCCATTCTCAAGAACCGGCGCGGGGAACGGCCTGCGGGTTTGGAAGGAGAGTTCCGACCGGGCCGGGCCTGGTTCCTCGGCGCCGTTGGAGTCTTGCTAGCGGTATGGGGAGCGGCCAGCCTCCTCTCCTGACTGCGTGCGACTTGGTATCATCGCCCTTCTGGCGGGTGTAGTTCAGTGGTAGAACACGAGCTTCCCAAGCTTGGAACGGGGGTTCGATTCCCCTCACCCGCTCTCATGGCCACCCCGGGGTCGCCCAGCGCCCCAGCCGGAGCCGGCAACGCAGACGCTCGGCAGGCGACCTACCATCGGCGTGACGAACGGGGGCAATCATGATCCTGTCCGACCGGACCATCAAAGATTCCATCGCGGCGGGACGCATCGTCATCGAGCCGTACGAGGAGTCCTTTGTCCAGCCGTCCAGCATCGACTTGCGGGTTGATCGTTTCTTTCGGGTATTCGAGAACCACCGTTACCCATACATCGATCCGAAAACGCCGCAGGAAGGCTTAACAACCTTGGTCGAGGCTGCACCCGAAGAACCGTTCATCCTGCATCCCGGTGAGTTCGTTTTGGGATCCACGCTCGAGCGTGTGCAGCTCGGCGGGGACATCGTCGCCCGGCTGGAAGGCAAGTCGAGTCTGGGACGCATCGGTCTGTTGATTCATTCCACCGCCGGGTTCGTTGACCCGGGTTTCGACGGTTACCTGACTCTGGAACTATCGAACGTTGCCAACTTGCCGATTGCCATCTATCCCGGGATGAAGATCGGCCAGATCTCTTTTTACCAACTCACCACGCCTGCCGAACACCCCTACGGGAGCGATGCAGCAGGCTCCAAATACCAGGGGCAACGCGGTCCGACTCCAAGTCGGGCCTATGAGGACTTTGAGTAGCAGCCGGGACGGCAGTTCCTGGTCTTTGGTACCTATTCCTTGATGCTTCGACCAACGGGTTGGCGTTCTGCTGCTGGGTAGACCCAGTCGGCGATCAGTAGGTCGGCGGTAACGGCTGCTCTGGTGATGGCCGTGACGACGCCGACCACACACACCGCAGCCGTCCCCAAGACGAGGTACATGACCAGGAGTTGGATGACGACAGCCTCGACCGGATCGACGCCCGCCAGAAGGAGACCGGTCATCGCGCCGGGCAGGGCAATCAAACCGACGACCTTGGTTCGTTCAATCTGCGGTATCAACGATGTTCGAGCCGTCCGGGGTGCCATGAACCTGACTATCTGCTGTCGATCCATGCCGAGGGATAGGAGCGCCTCGAGGTCGCCTACCCGGTCCCGGCACGAATCGACGGATCGGTTCACGCCGAGGACGGCAGACGGGACGGCGTTGCCAATCGTGATTCCGGCGATCACCACCAACGAAACGGGGCCATATTCAATCACTCCGAACCCGAAGGTCACGGCGATACTGATCAATGCCGATCCGACTACAGCACTCGCCGCCACCAGGGCGAGACCGTTGATCCGGTATTTCGCCCGCCGCACCACCACAAGAGTCGCAACTACCGTCATGCCAACTACCCACAGCCAGGCCCAATAGTTGGCACCGGGTGATCTGAAGATCAGTGCGAACAAGAAACCAACTGCGAGCAGCTGCACTGCTGCTCGCACCGAGGCAACAATCAAGGACCTTTCGATGCGCAGACCAAGCGCCGCGGCCAATCCCAGAGCCAGGATCACCAAGGAAAGGGAAGCAAGCACGACCGGCCAGCCAACTGCGCTTGAAGTCAACGATGATTGAACGGCGACGGGCATGGCCACCACGCTAGAGCATTGCCGCCATCGCGCATCGCCGGGTGGATAGGCGGGATCACTTCACCACGCTCGCCGATGCAGCCTCAACCAACCACAGAATCACCATGGCCGCGACGTGTCGCTTAGCGCGGCTTCTTTTCGAGGAAAAGACCGATGGCCCTCTCGATCCGGCGTCGACGGGTCTCGGCGGCTCTGGCGGCGTTGATGTTGTCCACGTGATACCGCTGAAGGCTGTTCGATAGCGCTGAGAAGAAGGTCCGAGCATCGGGCTGTGCGTCCGGAACCGAACGGTCTCAGGTTTGCGGCCGGCGTTCTTGGTAGCCATCGGAATCCTTCGCTGGGCCGGCGACAATCTGAGGGATCCTACATTCGCGGCTGCCCTGTCTTCGCCCGGTTGGGGCACCATTCCTCACCGACCCCGAGAACGGCCGGTACTCATTCCCCGGATTCAGAAATGCGTTCATCCCGTTCCAGCGCCAACCTGAGTGTTTCGGGCACGCTGCTCGTGTGGGCGAGCTGAATAGGAGTAATCGAAACACCACCCGAACGCAGCATCTCAACATCGGAGCCGGCCAGGTCTCCGCTCATTCGCAAACCTGTTTTGAAGTCGTGGATGAACCGCCCCGGCTCGTGCTCCCGAAAGATGTTGTCGTATCCGACCTTGGCCAGGCTGGTAATCCGCCGCGGCGAGTCGAGACCTGCGTCATGGGGGAAGTTGACCGAGAGCACATCGACTCCGGGCGGGTAGCCGGTTCTCAGGATGTCGGCCAACACGTCAACGGCCAGCGCGGCTGCACTCTCCCAGAATGTGCCCGAGGCATCCGACCAGGCCTCTTCGGCCCACGTTCGATGGTCAAACGGCGACCCGGTCGAAAAGGCAATGGCCGGCAGGCCGGCAATCCAACCCTCGGCGGCGGCGCCGACCGTGCCACTCGACAGCAGGAACCCCAAACCCTGATTCAAGCCAATGTTGATGCCCGAGAGGACCATGTCCGGTTTCGCGTCGAAGAGCGAATAGACGCCCAACTGGGTGCAGTCGGCCGGGTACCCGTCGGCAACGAAGAACTCGATGCCCTCGCGTACGATCCGTTCCACGCTGATCTCGTCAAAACGGGTGATTGCTTTGCCGACCCAGCTTCGTTCTTGGGCCGGGACCACGACCTTCAACGGGCCAACCTTGCTGAGAGCTCTGGCAAAGGGGAGCAAAGCCGGCGAATCGATCCCATCGTCGTTGGTCAAGAGGAAATAGCCCACGAGCCAGGAGGTTACCGGTCGAGCCGTGCTCTCACACCAAACACAAGAGCTGCCGGGAACACACCCGGCAGCTCCTGCCGTTATCGACCGTTATCCGTCGATGGCGAATTGGACGGTGACAACAACGGAGACCGAGGCCTCACCGGACTGGATGGGCGTTGCCCCGTCGAAAGCGGCTCCTGCCGCTGCTTCGGCATAGACAATCGGGGGTTGCGTCGGGCTGGAAGTCTCACTGATAGAAACAGCCTTGCCGAGCCGCACTTCGGCCAAAGCGGCCAGTTGCTCGGCCTTGGCTTTTGCGTCGTTCCACGCGGCCTCCCGGGCGGCGGTGATCAGGGCGCCGTCGGCTTCGAGGTCGAACCGGATGCCGTTGACGATGGCATCATTACCTCCGGCCGCGGTGGCTGCGTCGATGACCTCGCCGGCCTTGTCGAGATCGCGAATTTTGGCGCTGACCGTGTTGCTGACCCGGTAGCCCTTCAACGTCTGACTGTCGTTGCGGTAGTCGTACTCGGGCCAGATCGAGTAGTTGGTGGTCTGGATGTCTTTCTCAGCGACGCCTGCCGATTTGAGTGCGTCGATAACCGCCTGGGCAAGACGGGCTGCCTCACCGGAGGCCTCACCGACTGAGGGTCGCAGCACTTGCACGCCAAGATCGATGATCAGGGTGTCGGGGGTTCCGGTCACCTGACCAGTGCCGGACACCGCGATGGTATTACTCATCTGTGTTTCTCCCGTCGGTGCAACTTGGGCGGCCGCGTTGGTTGAGCCCGCGCATCCCGCCAGAATCAAGCTGATCGCCGCCACGGGTATCAGGATTCGTCGCATCATTGTCTCCTTGGTGAGCACGTTTGGCTTCTCAACACTAAGACGGCCCTTCTGCCCGGGAAGGTTCCCATCCAGTCCCAAAGCAAGAAAGAGCGACCAGTTACCCGCACATGTACGGGTATCGCCGGAGGGACGAACTGTCTTCAACCGGCCCACCGGGACCCCATGAAGAGGAGCCGGATGCCGGTGGAGCCTGGAGAATGAGCAACCGCCCGGAAGTGGTTGGACCCTGCTAACCGGCCACCGGATCTCAGACAAATTCGAAGTATGAGGCCGTGTTGGGGTGGATGGACGAACGGATATCCGTCTGTGCGTCTGACGCCGACAGCCATGCGTATTTCGAATGCTGGACATCGGGTGGCACCGGCCGAACGCTTACTTCGAGCCGGTACGCCAATACAACGTAGTGCGTAGTGATGTCGGAAACCCCGGCGAAGTTCGTGTCGTACAGGTGCTCGAACACTCCGAGCAACCGGCCCTCGGATCGGCGCCAATCGCCCTCCCCCAGCTCTGCTGTGGCAATCCGGACGAATGCGTCGTCCAGAGTCTCGCCTTTGACGATCCTCCCACCCGGCACAAACCAGAATCCACGGGCAGGCTCATTGACTCTCCATCCGCACAGAACTCGCTGATCGGGATCGACGACGACCAGATCGATGGACACCAGCGGGGTCCGGTCGATCACGTCGAGAAAACTGGCCTGGTCCAGGTGCACGACCGCCCTATTGCCCTTCGTAGCTTTCGACCACATCCTCAGCGATATCCAGGGTCACGCCCGCCTGAGCCAAAATCTGGCGACTGTCCTGGCCGGCGTGATAACGCCGCCGCGCAACAACCCGAGAAATCCCGCTGCTGGCGATGAGCATGGCGCAGACCCGGCAGGGCTCCATCGAGCAGTAGAGGGTGGTTCCGTCCAACGAAAGCCCATACCGGGCGGCCTGACAGATCGCGTTTTGCTCAGCATGTACCGTGCGAACACAATGCTGGCGAGTAGTCCCATCCTCATCGATGACTTGCTTGAAGTCGTGCCCGGCCTCGTCGCAGTGCGGCAACCCGGACGGGGAGCCGACATAGCCGGTGCAGATAATCCGTTTCTCACGGACAACGACGCAGCCGCTCTTGCCACGATTGCAGGTGGCCCTCGACCCCACTTGGTCGACTAATTCGAGGAAATATTCATCCCAACTTGGTCTCATGGCCGCACACCCTACTCCCGCGCAGTCGACGATCGCCCCGATTGCCATCGGTATTGCTACTCGGACAGTGACTCCGCCAGTGCCTGAGCGATTCGTTTCTCGCTGACCTTTCCGCGGGTGCCGAGAGCCTGCGCAAAGAGACTGACCCGCAGTTCTTGCAGCATCCAGGCAACCTCCATCAAGGAAGCCGAATCCGGTAGCGCCTCCCGCAGCCGATCATGCTCATCTTCGAGCCTTCGCACCGCCGCCATCCGCCGGCGGTCGCGCTCGGCGTTCTCCGGTAGTTGTTCGAGTCGTCGCTCGATGGCTTGCAGATACCGATGCACATCAGAAAGTCGTCCGGCGCCCACCCCGGTCACAAAACCCGGGTAGATGAGCCGATCGACCTGCTCCTCAACATCGGCCGCGCTGCTCTCGAATTTGTCGGGGACCCTGGCTAGAGCGATTCGTACCGATCGCAGAGTGCCAAGTATCAGCAGCGAGACTTCGGCCACGGCGGTGAGGCCTGCGTCGAGGTTGTCGCGCGTTCCTGCCAGCAATGCTTCAAAAGCCACCCCATCCCAAACCTGAGTGCCTGCCTGCTCCATGAGCTGATCGACTGCGCAGGTGAGGCAGTCCTGCGCCCAGTCGGCCGGCGCGTCGTAGGGACCGCCCTTGACGGCAACGGCTGCCTGGCTGGTGAGCAGCGGACGAAGGAGGCGCCCTGCCGATGGAAGGTTCAGCAAAAGGAGCCGGCGCACGCCGGACCACATGGCGTCGGCCTGCTCCGCGGGTGTTGCCAGTAGCCGGACTCCAACCGAATCCCCCTCGTCGATCAGAGCCGGATAGGTGCGTACCGAGTGGGCTGCTCCGCTGATCTCCACCACCCGGGGAAGCTCACCGATACTCCAGGCGGTCAGACCGGTTTGTTCGAGATCGTGGCCGACCGCGGCCGTGGTTGCCCGGGCTTCCTCGCGCAATTCGGCCTTGAGCACAGCCAGATCGTTTCCCTGGGCCAAGACGTTACTCTCCGAGTCCACCACCCGGAAGGTCGGCTGAAGATGGAAGGGAAGTCGGGTGAGATCAAAGGCGTCGACGGGGACCGGCACCCCACCCATTCGAGTCAGTTCCCGACGGAGATGCCTGAGCAACCCTCCTTCGCCCGGATCAAGACCGTCCAAGAGCTCTCGAACCGTATTCGGGACCGGCGAAAAGCGTTTCCTGAGTTGTTTGGGGAGCGACCGGATCAGTGCTGTGACCAATTCTGCGCGAAAACCGGGTACATGCCACTCGAACACGGCCGGATCGACCCGATCGAGACTCTGAATGGGGACGTCCACGGTGATACCGTCGACCGGATTGCCCGGATCGAATTGGTAGGTCAGAGGCAAAGCCAGGTCGCCATGGGCCCACACTTCTGGGAACGCCTCGAGATCGACCGGACCGGTGCTCGGATCGATGAGCACATCAAGGCTCAGATCGAGCTGATGGGGATCTTGGACGCGAGCCTCTTTCCACCAGCGATCAAAATGACGTACCGAGGTGATGTCTTCGGGAAGACGTTGATCGAAGAACTCGAAAAGGACATCGTCATCGACCAGCAAGTCGGCCTGCCGCCTGCGTGCTTCGAGAGCGTGCACTTCGGCGATCTGAGCCCGGTTGTGGCCCATGAAGGCGTGATCGGTCTCCCAGTCCCCCGCCACGAGGGCGCCGAAGATGAAGAGTTCCCGCGCGCCGGCCTGATCGACCGCTCCGTATTGGATGGTGCGATTGGTTTGCAAGGGCAGTCCGTACAGGGTCACCGTTTCCCTGGCCATCGACGTGCCGCGGGCGGGATCCCACCAGGGATCTGAGTACGACCGTTTGACCAGGTGGGACCCGATCTCTTCGACCCAGTCCGGATCGACCGCCGCCACCCCGCGAGCCCACAAGCGGCTGGTATCGACCAATTCCGCTGCCATCACCCAGTCGGGAGACCGCTTGAAGAGCGTTGAGCCGGGGTTGATGGAAAAGCGAGCGCCTCGTCCGCCACGGTATTCGAAGCCATCCGGGTCCTTGTGACCGATGTTGGAAAGCAAGCCCGCCACCAGAGAGCGGTGGATGACCTCCGGCGAAGCGGGCCGCCGGTTGACCGCAAACCCCTGCTCACGGGCCACATCGCGCAATTGGGCATGGATGTCCTGCCATTCCCGGACCCGGCGATAGTTGAGGAATTCGTCCCGGCACATCTTCCGGAACTGGTTCGAGGTTCGGGCTCGCCGTTCGTCGCCCAGGTAATCCCACAGGCGCAGCCAGCTGAGGAAATCGGAGCTTTCGTCACGGAAGCGGGCGTGAAGTTGGTCGGCGTGCTGCCGTTTCTCAACGGGACGCTCACGCGGGTCCTGGATGGCCAGAGCGGCGGCTATGACCAGCATCTCCTTGAGACAGTCGTTGCGTCCGGCTTCGATGATCATCCGAGCCAGACGGAGATCAAGGGGAAACTCGGCCAGCTGCCTGCCCAGCTTGGTGAGCCACCTCCCGGATCCACGCAGCTCCGGCTGCACCGCATTCAATTCCGCCAGCAGAGCGATCCCGTCCCGAATCGTGCGGGCATCTGGTGGATCGAGGAACGGAAACGTCTCAATCTCACCCAGATCACGGGCCGCCATCTGCAGGATGACCGAAGCCAGGTTGGTTCGCTGGATCTCCGGTTCCGTGAACTCGGGACGGGCCTCGAAATCATCCTCGCTGTAGAGACGAATACACACGCCGGGACCGAGACGCCCGCACCGACCGGATCTCTGGTCGGCTGAGGCACGGGAGATCGGTTCGATGGGCAATCTCTGGACTTTGGTTCGCCTGCTGTATCGGGAGATCCGGGCCGTACCTGAGTCGATGACATAGCGAATTCCGGGCACGGTCAAGGAGGTTTCCGCCACGTTCGTGGCGAGCACGACCCGCCGCCCTCGGTGCGGTTGAAATACCCGGTGTTGTTCGGCGTTGGAGAGGCGCCCGTACAGCGGCAGCACCTCCGTGTGTGGTAATTCGAGTTCGGCTAGGGCATCTGCGGCATCCCGGATCTCCCGCTCCCCCGAGCAGAACACCAGGATGTCACCCGACCCTTCGGTGAACAGCTCAACCACCGCGTCACAGATGCCCTGCGGTTGGTCGCGCGGGTCAGGCTGATTTGGATCGTCAAGTGGGCGGTACCGGACTTCGACCGGGTAGGTGCGACCCGAGACTTCGATGACGGGAGCGTTGTCGAAGTGTTCGGAAAACCGTTCGGTGTCGATCGTCGCCGACGTGATGATGAGCTTGAGGTCGGGACGCTTCGGGAGGAGGCTTTTGAGATAGCCCAGCAGGAAATCGATGTTGAGGCTGCGCTCATGCGCTTCATCGATGATGATGGTGTCGTAGCGAGACAGTCGACGGTCCCGGTGGATCTCGGCCAGCAATATTCCGTCGGTCATCACCTTGACCAGAGTGGTTTCGCCCACTTGGTCGGAGAACCGCACGGTGTATCCGATCAGCCCACCAACAATGGTGTCGATCTCCTCGGCGAGCCGCTCGGCGATCGATCGAGCTGCGATCCGTCGCGGCTGGGTATGTCCGATCATCCCCTCGACGCCGCGGCCCAGCTCGAGACAAAGCTTGGGCAATTGCGTGCTCTTGCCCGATCCGGTCTCGCCGGCCACGATGACCACTTGATGATCACGGATCGTGGCCAGCAGTTCCCGGCGCCGCTCGGTGATTGGCAATTCAGCCGGGTAGGTGAGCCGGCGGGGCGCGGCGGCCCGCCGTCGATCGAGCCTGTGTCGGGCGGCGTCGATCTCGCCGGCGATCGTGGCAAGCACCTTCTCCCTTCGGGCGGGGTCGGGGATGCGATCGACTCCTGACAGCCGGCGCCGGAACCGCTGCCGGTCATTCGGTGTTAGCCCTTCGAGGCGGGTGCGGAGTTCAGAAGGAGTTGAAGTCATAGGAGGCTCAAGGAGCGGTTCCATGATGGCGTACCCGGCAAGTGTCACCAACTACTGGTGAGGTTCCAGGCCCGCCTCACCGGACGTCGAGTGGGCGCCGGAACCGGCAAGAACACAAAGGTCGCCGGCACAACCAAGACAGGAGTCTCGCCGCACCACCGCGCCTACGGCACCAGCAACACCTTGCCGGTCGTCGCGCGGGATTCAAGAGCACGATGGGCCTCGGCGGCCTCCGCCAGGGCATAACGGGCCCCGACTCGAACTCGCAGGTGACCTTCGCTGATCCACTCGAACAGGTCGCTGACCCTGCTCTCGAGTTCAACCCGG
>JAHEDM010000280.1 GCA_024641205.1 Actinomycetes bacterium | reverse complement strand
GATGGAGATCCCCTCAAAGCCGTCCCGCAACGAGCCAGGTAGACGCTTCGTCAGAAAAGCGTCACTCAGACGGACGAATCCGTACAGAGCGGGGCTAAGAGCGTGCCGCCGGGCGGAAATGTTGATTGAGGCGTTCGGCGAGTTGGCCTCGCTCGGTCCGGCCGAGGGGGCCGGCGACCTCGAGTGCTTTGCCCAACGACTTGGGCCAGTGCGCGGCAACGCCGTCAATGTTGAACGGAGCGCTGAACAGCGACCAGTCACCATCGACGAAACACAATGCGGCGCGCACCGGCGTCTCATCGGGGACCAAGCGTCGGACCACTTCGACCTGCCCCTGGACGCCTCCGATGAGCTTGGTGCGGTCCCGGTTTCCCACGAAGAGTCGACCGGACCCAAGCCCGAAGGGCCCACCGCTGCGACGTTCGATCCGTCCCTTGTAGCGCTTGGCGTCTACCACCCATACGCCGGTCGGGGCGACGACCAGGTGGTCGATGTTCGCTTTGGTCCCGGGTATGCGTCGGTCGTGGAGCACCCAGACGTTGGAGAGCCGGTCGAGTCGGGCACCGAGCGAGCGTTCCCCCTTGGCGCCTTTCGCCCAGGCCTCCGCAGACGGGTCACTCCCGGTCGCCAGGAGCATGCCCCCGATGATCGGATGTTGCTCTCTGACCTGCCGCTCGAAGTTGGAATGCCGTCGCTCATACATTTGCTGAGCCGACGCTCCGGCCTCGCTCTCTGAGATGTTGGGCCCGGCGAACGGGTCGGCCGGCGGGCTACCGTTGCGGCAGGTATCGCAGGTGATCGTCCTGGTCGAGTCATCCCAGGCCGCCTGTGTTCCTTTGGGAAGGGCACGACCGCAAGTCGCGCACGTGCCGGGATAGCGAAGACGAAGGACCTTGACGCTCACTCGCTCGTTATCGGCCAGACCGGTGCCGACTTGATGACCTGGGGTCTGAGCAGAGTGCCGCCGCGACAGTGCCGCTCCCAAAGAAACCTCGGTGCGAAGACCACGTCGGGAACCATTCCGACCTGCCACCTTGTTAGCTGCAAATCCTCTCCAAGAGATCGGAAGTCACCCCGTATTGACCGTTCGTCTCAAGCCCACCAGACCGACCTGCACCCCATTGAGCACGACGCCCTGGGTCGCTGAGCAGCGGCCCCCATCACTCTCCTTACGAAGGTCCGATATGGATCAGCGGGGTCGTCCTGGGAAATTCGCCTGTGCTGACAGGACCATCAGAGCGACTGCAAACTGTTACAGCGTCACGCAACGTCCTCGATGACCGCTTCAGGCATCTGTCGGCAATTGGTGCCATCATCTCTACATGGCTTGGAGACCAGGAGTCTCAGAGAAACTCGACTACTACGTCTACTTGCTGGCTGATCCGAGAACTAATCGGATTTTCTATGTGGGCAAGGGGAGAGAAGATCGTTGTTTCTCCCACATCTCAGAAGCCCGAAGGATCACCAAGGACTCGATGGGCGATTACGAGAAACTGGCAACGATCCGGGACATCGAAGATTCCGGGCACCACGTAAGGATCGAGGTCCTGCGCCACGGATTGATGGAAGCCGAGGCGTTTCATGTGGAGGCCGCTGTGATGGACCTCCTCTCGGATCTGGCCATCCTAAAGGCCGGCCACGGCACCGAGGCGTATGGGCGGATGAGCGTTGATGACGTCAACGCCCTGTACGGAGCTAGACCTGTTGACTTCGACCCCAACCACAGGGTGATTCTGATTCGCTCACACCGGTTCACGCACGGAATGGAGCACGAGGACTTGTACGAGACGACGAGGATGTGGTGGAGACTGGGGTCTCGGAGAAGAGGTGCCGAATACGCCATGGCTGTCTACGGCGGGGTGGTCAGAGCGGTCTACAAGATCGATGAATGGATCAAACCCACAGAGGCTCATATCGCAGAGGTGTCTAATCGAGTTGGGCGTTATGGGTTCGTCGGACATAGAGACGGGCAGATGGAAGAGCGATACGTCTTCGCTGATGTAACTGAATATGTACCCGAGCGAGGAGGGAGGAACCCGATCAGGTACGTCAACTGCTAACAACAGTTATAGCCTGATCGGCTAGCCACTCAATGTCGGATTCGAAAACGGAGAACTCCGAATCCGCAAACGGGCCAACGTCCGAGTACCAAATTACAGTGGAAACACCTGGCCCGTCTTCGGCTGCGAGAAAGCCACCGCTTATTGGGTTCCAGACGCCCGTCGTCATTGGTGGGAGCTGGTGAACTGGCCGTCTCGATAGATGTGCGGCAAGCCTCAGCGATCAAGTCGCTAGGTCATCCGCGCCGGAATCGATTTCTGAGACCCGAACCGTTCTCACATTCGTTCTCCGCTTCCCAGGCCCCTGAAAGGCACGTCAACGAGCCGGGTCCACTGCCCTGGATCCGGGTGGTGGCGAACCCCCTGCCGCCACCACCCGGAGATCTGCTCAGCCGTTGCTGGGTTCGTCCGACTTGTCCTCCGTGAAGAACTCCTCGCTGCTCGCCAGACGCTGCTTTCGGGTTCGAGAGCGGTGGGCCGAGGTCGACTTCGATAGGTCCTGGAACATCTGCTTGGTGCCGGCCTTGGTCTGCGCCCAGCTCTTGAGGTTGCCCTGCGATATCGACATCGCTTCGCCAGCCTCGTAGACGTCCTGGTTGGCGCCGAGAAAGACGAACACCCAGCCCCGCTGCTTGCGTTCCTCGATCATGTCGAACACTGTCTTCCGGGTCTGTTCCCGGCTTGCGTTCTCGTAGCCGTCGGTGATGATCACCACTACCTGGTCCTCGCGGTCGAGTTCGAGGTCGTGACGGCGTGCGATGCCGGCGTCGATCCGTCCGACCATCCGCCCGACCGCGTCGTACAGCGGCGTCATCCCCCGCGGCTGGAAAGTGGCCCGTTCGAGGTCGGTGACCTCCCGCAAGGGGACGTCATCGATCAGGACTTCGAACGGGTCGTCTGAGTCGAACTGGGCGAGGGTGACGCTTGCCTCCCCCTGTTGTTTTCGCTGGTCGGCCAGCCATTCGTTGAACCCACCGACGATGTCGTAGGCGATCGAACTCATCGAACCCGATCGGTCGAGGACGACGGAGATGTGGACCGGAGCCTGAGTGTTGTTGTTTTGCATTTCTGTTCCTTTCATTGGTGCGGCTCGAGCCGCTCGTTCGGATCTAGTTATGCGGATGCTTTGAGCTC
>JAHEDM010000039.1 GCA_024641205.1 Actinomycetes bacterium | reverse complement strand
CTGTTGTGGGGGATCACCCCTCAGTTGATCCGGCTCGGATTGCGCGGGCTCGATTCCCCGCTCATGGGAGTGACCGTTGGGTTGATGTTCACCGTACCCCTGCATGCCCTCCTCCTGACTGTGGCCAAGGCGTGGCGAAGAGGGCCGATTCCTGCTCCGGCTCTCAAATGGATGGCCCTGGGGGGAATGGCCGGTGCCCTCGCCATCGCCGCCCAGTGGATCTCATACGATCGCACCTCGGTGGCTATTGCTATTACCGTCCAGCAACTGGCCGCCTTGGTGGTTGTCGGACTCGTGCCCTTCGTGTTCCGGGAGCCAATCGAAAGAGTCACAATCCGCTTGATAGCAGGCGCCATAACGATGCTGGCGGGGTCTGCCCTCGTCGTGCTGGCCGGAAGTTGAGCAACGCCTATGGTTGAAGCACACGTGGCGGTTCGGGTCGAAGCCCATGGATAGGAGGCCGTGATGGGAGACAAGTTGGGGATGGTCAAAGCCGCAGTTGTTCAAGCCACCCCATGCTTCCTAGACCGAGAGGCGGCCGTCCAGAAGACCGTAGAACTGATAGGCGAGGCGGGAGAACTGGGGGCAGAGGTCGTCGTATTCCCGGAAGGCTTCATACCGGCGCATCCGATATGGTTTCATTTTCATGCCGCCACGAGTCAAGTCGGACTGCAGATGGCGGCGGAACTGTTTCGCAACGCCGTTGTGATTGGCGGTCCCGATACCGACAGATTGGCCGAGGCGGCGCAGCGGGCAGGGGTTTGGGCAGTCGTCGGCGTGTGCGAAAAGCTGGCCGGCACGACGGGCACGATGTGGAACAGCGCAGTGCACTTCTCTCCGGACGGCGCGATTGCGGCAGTGCATCGTAAACTCACGCCGACCGTTGGAGAACGCCTGGTGCACGCGGGTGGTGGCGGCGAAGGTCTCGAGATTCCGCGGGCAAACTTCGGTGGCATCAGCAGCCTCATCTGCGCTGAGAACTCAAACCCGCTTCTGGTTTTCTCAGCCGCCGCCCAGTACGCCGTGTTGCACGCAGCGTTGTGGCCAAATCACTTCTCGCCGACCCAACCCCGAATGCGCGACGTGATGCTCAATGCCTCGCGAGCAATTGCCTACCAGGGCGGTTGCTACGTGCTCAACTCCGCAGGGACGTTGGACGGCCAAACGATCGATCGGATTGTCCGGGACGATGCAGACCGGCAATGGCTAATTGAAGAAGGCAATGTCGGCGGAAGCTGCATTGTGGCTCCCAATGGTGACATCCTGGCTGGGCCTGCGGGGTCCGAGGAGACCATCCTGACGGCGGATCTAGATCTCGACGAGTTGGTCGGCAAACGGGCTATTCACGACTACGCCGGTCATTACAACCGGGCCGACGTTCTGAGCCTGGTCGTCCATCAACCGCTCCAACCCATTCTGCAGGCGCCCTGGCTGGTGGATCCCGTTCTCGACGACGCCGTCGCCGGCGATGAACAGACGGCCTGAACAATGGCATCTCGGGTCAGGACGATCTGACGTCGGTAGACAACCGGCACCTCCGGACCTATGTGACCCTTTCCGCCGGGAGTTCAATGAGACTTGCGACAACCGGCCGTTGGTTCTCTAGTCTGAGCGAATCTCGAGGAGAGGGTTGTTGTGGGCGACGAAGAACGGACCGTCAAAGTCGCAGTTGCTCAGGCAGCGCCGGTGTTCTTGGATCGGGAGGCCTCTACCGAGAGGGCAGTTGAGCTTATCCGGGAAGCCGGCAACCAGGGGATCGAGCTCGTTGCCTTTCCGGAGGGTTTCATCCCCGGTCACCCGGTCTGGTATCACTTCCAACCCGTAACGAGCCGGGACAGTCTGGCTATGGCCGCCCGGCTCTTCCGGAACTCCGTTGAGATACCGGGACCCGTGACCGACAGATTGTGCCGGGCAGCGGCCGAGAGCGATGTGAACGTTGTGATCGGTGTGTGCGAACGACGTCCCCGCACGAGCGGCACCATGTACAACACCCAGGTCTTCATCGACCGAACGGGCAATATCGTTGGTAAGCATCAAAAGATCATGCCCACGGTCGGCGAGAAGCTGGTTCACACCGGCGGGTGGGGCGACACGATGCGAGCCTTCGAGTTCGATGTAGGTCGGGTGAGCGGACTGATCTGCGGAGAGAATTCGAATCCGCTGGCGATCTTCGCTCTCGCTGCGCAAGGCACCCAGATCCATATTGGAAGCTGGCCAAATCATTTCTCGAAGAACGAGCATTCTATGTCGGATGTCGTCACCTTGGCCGGTCGTTCTCTTGCCTACAAAGCGAATTGTTTCGTACTCAACGCCTGCTCCACGGTGTCTCCAGAAATGGTTGAGATGTTGGCTCAAAGCGAGGATGACCGGCTGTTCCTGGCCGATCCGGCCAACTCGGGTGGCTCCTGCATCATTGGCGCAGACGCCAGGGTCATCGCCGGTCCGATGTCCGGCGATCAGGAAGGTCTCCTCGTAGCCGACATCGATCTCGCCCAATGCGTGGATGCGAAACTCGTTCATGACTATTCGGGGCACTACAACCGCCCCGACATATTCACCCTTACGATCGATCGCAGGGTTCCGCAATATCTGGCGCTGCTCGATGACGACATTTCCGGCCCGCAGGAGATCGGACCGGCGGATTTTCCCAGCTCTGCAGATGAGCAGGCACCGTCTATCAATCCCATGACTTGACACCATGAACGACCGGATCGGAAGAACAGGTCGACCGCATGGGCCGGGTCGGCGATGGTGGTGCAGGCCGGAGGCTGAGACCCGGTCGGGCCGTGAAGTAAGCTCGTCTCCAATTGAGTAAGTTGGAGCAGATTCGTTGGACGCGGCCTCAGTCAAGCTCGCTTCGGGGTTTGCTCTTTGATCGGGAGGGAGTTCGACTATGAGGCTGGCGCGGATCAATGGACCCGAAGGGCCGTACTTTTCGATCCAGGGGACCGATGGCTCCTGGGTGGCGATTACCTCGCTCGGCATCGTGGCCGAGACGACGCCGGAACTCGTGGCAGTGGGTGATCGCCTGGCCGGCCTCGACATCGGTCGGATCGCGGGCGGGGTGATCGACCCCGAATTCCTGGCTCCGATTGTTGCTCCCAGCAAGATGCTGGCGGTCGCCCTCAATTACGTCGATCACATCGAGGAGCAGGTGCTCGATGCTCCCGAGAATCCAATCATCTTTGCCAAGTACCCGAGTTCGCTCAACGGTCCATACGGCGACATCGTGGTTGACCCACGATTGACCGGTCGGGCCGACTATGAGGTGGAGCTGGCAGTAGTCATGGGTCGCCGTACCCGAGACGTGTCTGAGGCCGACGCGCTCGATCACGTCTTCGGCTACACGGTCTCCAACGACGTTTCTGCCCGTGACGCCCAGCGAGCAGATCGCCAGTTCGGGCGATCGAAGAGTTTCGACACGTTCTGCCCCATCGGTCCGTGGATCACGTCGGCTGATGCCGTTGCCGATCCGCAGGCCCTCGGTTTGTGGACCCGAGTCAATGGAGAAACTCGCCAGGACTCTTCCACCGCCAAGATGCTCTTTTCGGTTGCCTACCTGATCCACTACCTGGCCCGGGGGATGACACTGGAGCCGGGTGATGTCATCCTCACCGGCACACCCAGCGGGGTGGGCCTCTTCATGGATCCGCCGGTTTTCCTCGAACCGGGGGACGTTGTCGAATGTGGTGTTGAAGGACTGGGAACGCTTCGCAATGCGATCGTCCCTCCCGGCGAGCTGTAACCCGGCGGCCGAAAACAGGGCGTGCATCGTCGCCGTCTTTCGTATGTCGTGTCGCCGAGCGGCTGGTGATGTAGCCGCCACCGACGCGATTACCTAGCATTGCGCCGATGTCGACCGCCAACACCCTTCTGTTGCTCTTCGCCGGCATCGCCGCCGGTTTCATCAATACCGTGGCGGGCGGCGGATCGGTAATCACACTTCCCGTGCTGGTCGAGATCGTCGGGGCCAGTGTGGCCAACGGCACGAATCGGGTTGCCATCCTGATGGAGAACGCGGTGGCAGCTGCTTCCTTTCACCGTGGTGGGAAAGTGCCATGGCAGTTCGTTGCGCCGCTGCTGATACCGACCATTCTCGGGGCCGGGGCCGGAACCTGGGTGGCGACCCTGCTCTCGGCCGAGACAATGAAGCGGGTATTCGGCCTGGTGATCGTTTTGGTGGCCTTGTCGATGCTCATTCGTCCCAGTCGATGGATGCAGGAAGGAGAACCGAGAATTCGCGAACCGTGGCGGAGCCTGGTGTTCTTCGGCATCGGTTTCTACGGTGGATTCGTCCAGGCAGGCGTTGGCTTCCTATTGCTGGTCGGGTTGGTGCTGGTCGAAGGTCTGGGACTGATCCGGGGCAATGCCGCCAAGGTCGTGCTCGTCCTTGCCTATACGCCTCTTTCGCTGTTTCTCTTCGCTCGCGCCGGTCAAGTCGATTGGGCGGCCGGCGCGACCCTGGGGGTGGGCAGCATGGTTGGTGCGCTGATTGCTTCGCGTCTGGCCATCCGCAAAGGGGCCGGGTGGATTAGATGGGTGGTAATCGCTGCGGCCCTGGCCGCTGCGCTGCGGATGCTTCTGGTGTGAAGCCAGTACCGAACCGACGGTCAGAAATCGTCGACCGATCCGGGGTCTGATACCCGGCGTTTGGCAACCAGCGCCCGAAGGGGCCGCCAGGTGACGGTCAACAATGCCACCAATAGACCTGTTCCGATGAAGGATGAGCGTGATGAAACTTGATCGGTTGCCAGGGAAGCGGCCGGCGGCCCGATTGTCTGGCCGATGCGGATTGTGGCCACCATCATCGACACCGCCAGCCCCCGGAAGGCCGCCGAAGCCGCCCCGGCCGCGAACACCTGACCCATCGATGTGAACGTACCGAATCCGATGCCGGTGAAGGCCAAACCAAGCGAGATTTGAAAGACCGATTGAGAAGCCGAAGCCAGAAGCAATCCGAAGGTCATCAACGAGAACCCGAGGGTAACGGCCCGGCTTCCCAGCCGACTTCCGACACGTGTGAAGGCGAGGGAGGCAACCACCACCCCTCCCTGGAAGAATGCGGTGACTGCTCCGCGTCCTTCCACCGCAACGGCGAACTCAGACCGGAGAAAGAGCGGAGTGGCGGTGAGGACCACCCCATGAAAGACCACCACCGACAGGAGAGTTCCCGCCAACACTCCCGCGTAGTCCGTGATGGTGTTCCGGGCGCGCATGTCGGCAACCATGCCGCGCATATGGCGGAGCGGCGAGCTTGTGTCGGAGACATACCGGGGGATGTTGAGGCGGATCGCCCAAATACCAAGCGGAAAACCAAACCCGAACAGGAGGAATGGTCGGAAAATGCCTCCGGTGGCGATGTATCCGGAAACTATCGGTCCGGCCATCGAAGTGAAGGTGATGGCCGCCAGGTTGTAACCAACTGCCCGGGTCCGGGCCTGGCCGTCAAACAGATCGCCGATCAGGGCGATACCCAGGCCGATCATTCCCGAAATACCAATCCCCTGCAGAAAGCGGAACCCCACCAGCATCCAGAAGGAAGACGCCCAGTAGCCGGCCAATCCGAAGGCGCTGAAGATCACCGTGGAAGCGACGACTACTCTCCTACGACCCAGGCGGTCGGCGAGATAGCCGATGACCAGCGAGAACGGAATTCCGGACAGCGCAACGCTGCCCTGCACGAGCCCGATAGCGCTCTCCGAAACCCCCAGAGCGGCGGCCAGCTCCGGCAGGATGGGTGAAGTGAGAGCAAACCCGAGGGATCCGAACGCTCCCAGAGCCATGATGATGGCGAGCTGCTCGGACTTTCGTGGATCCCGTGCCTGCCCGGTGATCTTCGATGTACCTTCCGGAGGATTCATAAGATGCCCAGGAAGGGGGAAATCACGTTGAGGAATTGATCGGGGGCCTGGAGCTGGGGGCCATGGGCGACACCGGGAAGCTCCTGGTATTGGGCACCGGGAATCGACGCTGCCACTTCCCGGCCGTACGGCGGCGGAGTGGCCTGATCGTCCGAACCGACTACGACTAGCGTCGGCACCTCGATTGCACCGATTGTTTCGCTGAAGTCGAGATCCCGAATGGCCCGACACCCGGCGGCGAACCCCTCAGGGTTCATGGACAACAATGCCCGCCGGCGCTCGTCTGCCAGATCTGGGTGGTCGGCAATGAATCCTTCGGTGAAGATTCGGCGCAAGGCCATCTCGGCAACGGCGCCCATCCCATTGGTCAAAGCGCCGGTCGCCATTTGATCGAAGACCCCTTTGGCTTCCTGTGGAAACCGGACGGCTACGCCCGCCAGCACTATTCGTCCGACTCGGTCGGGATGTCGCAGCGCGGCGCCCAGAGCCACGAAGGCTCCAAGACCATTGCCGATGATCGCCAGGTCAGGGCTCAGGTCGAGCGCCTTGACGATCTCGCCGACGGCATCCGCGTAGTGATCGATGTGGGGCTCAGCGGGGCCCGAGTGGCCGTAACCGGGCAAGTCGACCAGGGTGACGCGGTGGGCTTCCGCCAGAGCCGAGAGGATGCGATCGTAAACCCTGCGGTCGGTGAGCAGAGAATGGAGCAGAAGCAGATCGGGGCCTGCCCCCACCTGCTCGAATCCGATCGGTCCTCGAGGGATGTCAACTATCAACTCGACTCCTGGTTTGCGTCGAGCCGACGTTGGCGGCGGGGCGCCGGCGGAGTATATGAGTGTCGTTCGGTCGGTCGATTCTTCTGCGGCCGTCAATTCCGTTGCAGGAAGTCCTCTATGTCTTGCATTGATTCCTCGAAGCATTGAATCAGAAAGAAGTGACTGGCCTCTTCGTAGATCTTGATCGCGCAACCCGGCACAAGGTCGGCGATTTGCTGTGAAGCACCGACCGCGCAAAGCACGTCCTGCCCGCCCGCCAGCACGAGAGTGGGACAGGTCACCTGTGGGAGCCGGTCGAGCGAATCATGAACAAGACAGGCGTGCGTTGAATTTGTGTACCCGTGAATGGGCCGGTCCGTTTCAGCCAGGGCAGTCTCGAATGCCGTCATTTGCCGGCGGTGCTCGTTGAAGTAGGTAGGCGGAAAGAAGAACAGCGACTGGATCTTGGCAGCCGGTCCGTAACCCTGCGCCTCCACCACTTGGTTGATGGAATCGAGGATTTGGTAGCCGTAAGAGTCAAGCTTGCCAAAAGAGGCGGTAATGATCATGCTCCGGACTCTGTTGGGATAGGCCAGAGCGATCTCCTGGGCGATCGCCCCGCCCATCGACCGGCCGATGATGTGGGCGGGTTCGCTGATTCCCAGAGAATCAAGCAACCCGATTGTGTCGTCGGCGAAAAGCTTGGTGGTATAGAGATAGTCGGGAGCCGAGCTGCGTCCGGCCCCCCGGTTGTCGAAGGCTATGACTCGGTAGCTCTCCTTCAATCGGTTGATCTGGGCGTTCCACGCACTGCAATCCCCAGCCAGTCCGTGGATGAGCACCACCGGTGGCCCTTGGCCGTATTCCTCGAAGTAGAGGTCAACATCGCCGACGCGGGTAGTGCTCATAGGGGCCTCCGTTGACCGAGGGACTGCCTTGACTGGGGGCCGCGGGCTTTCCACGAAGCCGATCACCCATCCAATCTCGAAATGATCCTACCGGGCTCTACTTCCTCATCGTGATTCCAATAGGATGCCTTCAGGAAGGAGTCCCGTGCAGTACGTCAAGCGTCCCCAAGAACCGAGCGAAGAGGTCACTGAAGAGATCCAGGCGACGGTGAGTCGAATCCTGGCCGATGTCGAGAAAGAGGGGACCGCGGCCGTCCGCCGGTACTCCGGACAATTCGACCGGTGGTCGCCGCCGAGTTTTCGCGTATCACCAGAGACCATCGAGCGTGCCTACGCCGACATGGAAATTGAAGTGGAGAAACAGGCTCAATTCCTGATCGACCAAGTCACCAACTTCGCCAGACTGCAACGAGAAACGCTGGTCGATTTTGAGGCCGAAACCATGCCGGGCGTGCTCCTCGGGCAGAAACACATTCCGGTCAATTCCGTCGGCGCCTATTCACCTGGTGGCCATTACCCGCTGATCGCTTCGGCAGTGATGGGCGTAGCCACAGCCAAGGTTGCCAAGGTGCCCAGAGTGCTGGCCGCCGCGCCGCCGCGCGACCAGGGAGGGATGCATCCGCCGCAATTGTGGGCGATGCATCGCTCGGGTGCAGATGAGATCTTCTGCGTCGGGGGCGTTCAGGCTTTGGCCGGGATGGCGTTCGGATTGGAGGATGCCGAGCCGGTCGACATGATCGTCGGCCCCGGCAACGCCTACGTGGCGGAAGCCAAACGTCAGCTCTTTGGTCGGGTCGGCATCGACCTGCTGGCAGGGCCAACCGAGATCATGATTCTGGCCGACGATTCCGCGGATCCCGCGGTGGTGGCTTGTGACCTGCTTGGTCAAGCCGAGCACGGGCCTACCTCACCGGCCATCCTCGCCACCACATCCGAATCGGTGGGCCGGGAGACAATTCGAGAGGTCGACCGCTGGTTAGAGACGTGGCCGACCGCAGCTATCGCAGGCCCGGCCTGGCGTGATTTCGGGGCGGTCATCATTTGTGAAGATGATGAAGAGATGCGGCGGGTAGCCGACGACATCGCTCCGGAGCACCTCGAGGTGCAGACCCGGGATCCCGACTGGTTCGTTGAGCGCCTGGTCAACTACGGGAGCCTGTTTATCGGCACGCATGCCACGGTGGCCTACTCGGATAAGGCTATCGGCACCAATCACACTCTCCCGACTAAGCAAGCAGCCCGGTATACGGGTGGTTTGTGGGTAGGCAAGTTCCTCAAGACGGTGACGACCCAGCGCTGCACGCCGGAAGGATCGTTGCAGGTGGCTGAGGCGGCTGCGGTGGTTGCGGACGCCGAACTGATGGAAGGGCACGCGATCAGCTCGCGGCTGCGGCTCAACCCGGAGTATTTTCCAGATGTTTTAGAGTGGCTCGATGAGTGATCGTCGGGTCGTTGTTGTCACGGGTGCCAGCCAGGGGATCGGCCGGGAGTTGGCGGTGGCATTCGCGGCCGCCGGAGACGTGGTGGTGCTGGCGGCTCGGAACAGAGATGGCCTGGAAGCGACCGCCGAAGCCGTGACCGCCTCTGGAGGGGAGCCTTTCGTTGCGCCTGCCGACGTGACCGATCCCTCCGGAGTTGAGGCAATGGCCGGACTGGTGCTCGACCGGTACGGGCGTGTGGATGCGCTCGTAAACAACAGTGGGGTGGGTGGACCGTCGGGGAGAATGTGGGAACTCGACCCGGGGGAGTGGATGGACACCTTCGCCGTAAACGTCTTCGGCGTCTTCCTCGTCAGCCGGGCGTTTCTTCCGAAGATGATCGAACAGAGAGCCGGTTCGGTCATCAATATTGGGTCGGTTACCGGCAAACGGCCGCTCTACGGGCGATCGGCATACACGGCCACCAAGTCGGCGCTCATCGGACTGACCCGCACGCTGGCCCTCGAAGCGGGACCGTTCGGTGTGAGAGCCAACCTTCTCTCTCCCGGCTTCGTGGCCGGACCCAGGTTCGAGTGGCTGGTCTCGGCTCAGGTAGCGGCCCGCGGGGTCAGCGAAGAGGTGGTGAAGACAGAGTTGGTCGGCAATGCCGCTTTGCGCCGCCTGACCGAGGCACGGGATGTGGCCGACGCGGCTGTGTTTCTGGCTTCCGACGCGGCCAGGGCAATCACCGGGGTAGACCTCAACGTCAACTCCGGCATCATCATGTACTAGCAAAGGAGCGCGAATGACACGACTGGTCGACCTTTCCCAGGATATCTACGAGGGGATGCCGGTGTATCCCGGTCATTGCAAGACGGTGACGTTTCAGCACGCTACCCACAAGGAAACGGCGCCGCGTTGGACAAGCGGTTTTTCGATTCAGACCTGGGGGTTTCTGATCAACGACAACGGTCCCACCCATGTCGATTCGTTCAGCCATCTCGATCCCGACCCTTCTGCTTCGACCATCGATCAGATGCCGCTAGATTTGTTCTTCGGTCCGGCCATCTGCCTGGACGTGTCGGATGTGCCTGAGAAGAGCGATGCCACCGCAGGTGATCTCGACCGGACGTTGACCGAATCGGGCCTGGAGCTCAATCGTGGCGATCTGTGCTTCTTCTACACAGGGACCTATGACAAGTACGCGGGGACCGACGCCTATCTGACCAATCACTGCGGTCTCGGCGAGTCGGCGGCCGACTGGATCGTCGAGAAGGGGATCAAGGCCTTCGGGGTCGATTCACCGACACCGGACAACCCGACGTCCACCATCTACCCGGTCCACATGATGGGCCGCCGCGAGCACATCACCCACTACGAAAACCTGGTGCTGACCGAGGTAGTCGGGAAGCGGTTCACCTTCGTTGGGTTTCCGCTCAAAGTCGTCGGCGCCCACGGTGGGCCGACCCGGGCCGTTGCCATCGTCGAAGAGTAAGGGAATACGACTATGAGAATCGTTGATCTGACATCCGCCATCGGGCGCGACACCTACAGTCCACCCTCGGTCAACCAACCGATCGAGATCACCGAGCATTACAAGGAGCCGGGATTCTGGATGGTGAGCGACATCAAGATGATGCTCCACGCCGGTTCGCACGTTGATTTCACCAAGCACTTCCAGGAAGACGGCGAGACCGCCGAGATGATCTCCCTCGATCGAACCTCCGGCGAGGCGGTGGTGATCGATCTGACCCCCACCGAACCGGACCACGACATCACGGTGGCCGACCTGGAAGCCGCCGCCCCGGAGATCCGACCCGGCGACGTGGTGCTGGTCAAGACCGGATGGAGCGACCAGGCGTGGGGCAATTTCCCCCACTACTACGTCGGATCGCCTTCTTGTTCTCCGGAGGCGGCCACCTGGCTCGTCGAGACTGGAGCGAAAGCGATTGGATTCGATTGTTTCCCGGAGCGGTCCGCCAAGAAACAGAGCTATTTGCCGAGTGAGTTCGTGGTCCACGAGATCATCGGCCAAGCCGGGGCGATCCTCATGCAGACCCTGACCAATCTCGGTGAACTGCCGGTCGGCGAGCGCTTCTTGTTCTTCGGGGCATTTCTCAAAGTCAAGGGTGGCGAAGGCGCCCCAGCCAGATTCTTTGCCGTGCTTGATTGAAGGGCGACCAGGCGACCTGATCGGCAACTGAGGTAGAAAGGGGAGGCAATGGCCGATGAACGTTTGGGTGGACGGTACGTCGTCATCACCGGCGGCGGGGGAGGTATCGGTTCTGCCCTGGCCGGCGGCGTCGTGTCGGCGGGCGGGGCCGTCTTTGTGGCCGACGTTGACGGCGAGGCTGCCGAGCGAACCGCTTCAGCAGTCGGGGCAGTCGGGTGGGCCGCGTGTGACGTTCGGGACCCCGCGGCAGTGGCGGGTGTCGTCGATACGGCCTATGGCCTCGGCGGACCCATAAACGGTCTGATCTCCGCGCACGGCCTCTCAACCTACGTTCCGTTTCTGGAGCTTTCGCTCGAAGAATGGAATCGGATTGTCTCGGTGAATCTCACCGGCACCTTCGTGGTCGGTCAGACCGTCGCTCGTCATATGGTTGAGCACGGAGTGGCGGGTGCCATCGTCAACCTTGCCTCAACGCTGG
>JAHEDM010000038.1:11077-11695 GCA_024641205.1 Actinomycetes bacterium | reverse complement strand
TTGAGGAGATGACCGATCGTATGGAAGAGAGAGTCGAAGACATCCTGCGCGTCGTGGATCGACTCGGGGGCGGCTCGATGTTGGACGGCGTGCTGCGCGGAATCGAAGAGGGTTACTTCCAATCGGCCATCGCCGAGTCCGCCTATGAGTTCGAGAAGGCCGTCAACTCAGGAGACCGTGCCGTCGTTGGCGTCAACAGGTTCGCCAAGAGCGAGGAGGAACCGATCGAGATGTTGCGAATCGCCCCGGCGGTTGAAGAAATCCAACGGGGGCGCGTTGCCGCGGTCCGCCTGGTGCGGGATCAACACGCGGTCGATCGGGCACTTGCCGGTCTGGAAGCGGGCGCCCGCACCACCGACAACCTCATGCCGCTCCTGGTTGAGGCGGCGCGCCGGCGAGCCACTGAGGGCGAGATAGTGGCGACACTGAAGTCTGTGTTTGGGACGTACCGTGAGCCCGCTCGTTTTTGAATCCCGCGCTCTGGCCGGCCGGCTCATGTTGGCCGTATTCCTGGCCCTGGCGCCCAGCTCGATACCGGAGTGGAGGACATCCGCCTCGCCCCCACCTGCTCTGGTGCTCCCGGTGGGGGATCCGGTCCGATGTATTTTCAGTGGAGGT
>JAHEDM010000038.1:0-11067 GCA_024641205.1 Actinomycetes bacterium | reverse complement strand
TGACCGATGAAGCGGCAGATGCGACCGCAGATGCGGCAGCCGAGAATGCCAGCGACGAGTTCGTCGACATGTTCAATGCTCGAGACCTGGATGGGATCGCCGACCTGGTGACCGCCGACGTGACCTCTGATCTGTTCGACGGGGAAGGCGTTGATAGCGCCGTCGAAGGGATGGCAGGACTATTGCGCCGCTACCCCCAGCTGATCGCCACAAGAGGCGAAGAGGGGCTTCAGCCAATCGTGGCGCTGTGGATCCCCGATGAGCAGGATCAATACAGACTGATGGGTTATCTCGAATTGTCGACCCAGGAAGAACTCATAGACCGGATCACCTATGTGGATACGCCGGGAAGTGATCTTCTGGTGGAGGAACCCGACCCGGATGAGATGGCCGAGTGGCAGGATTGGCGGGAGTGGGATACGGGAGAAGAAGCCGACAGCAGGCAGGGAGCGGACTGATGGGAAGACTGCGGCGATTCGCGGAATTCAGATTCGTTGGGGTGCGTGACACGATGATTGTGTACGACTGTGATGATGACGAGCAGTACGCGCAGCTCGCCGAACGGGTTGAATCGGAGGATCTGGTTGCCAAGAACCTTCTGTCGAGTTTCGCTCCGGATGAGGTCTCGGAAGCCCGCAATCGTGGTTTCAGGAAGTGGGAAGCTCAAAGTCTGAGGTAGGAGGTTCCCGCACCTTCCACCTTCCACTTCTCGTACCGCCAGCCACCGTCCGCCAACGTTCTCTGTACCCGGCCGGTTCGTCGCAGATGCTCCAGATGGGCCATCGTCTCCTGGAAGGCCAGCCTCTCTTCCAAGAAGCTGAGGTTGGGGCGGAACACCGACTGCATGATCTGCCAGGGCGTCCGAGGTCGCTCGTTCAGCACCTCGAGCATGGCGTCCAGCCGGCGTTGATGGTGCAGCAGAATCTGATGTGCCCGGGCCGATCCCTGTTCGATGATCGGTCCATGGCCGGGGTACGTCTCGTGGACATCCAACCCGACGATTCGATCCAGTGAAGCAAGATATGCACCTAGATGATCCTGGTCCTCGCCCGTATAGGGAATGAAAGGGCTGATCCGTGGCAACACATGATCGCCCGAGAACAATCGCCCCGTCCGCGAATCGCGCAGGCAGACCTGATTGGCCTGATGACCGGGCGTGAAGATGACCTCGAGACTCCTGGTCGGGCTCAGCGGGATGCGTTGACCATTCTCAACGGGATGGGTCGGTGCGATCGCTTCCGAAAACCAAGCCGGTCGGGTCATCTCCCGGCGGAACCGGGTCACAGCCTGATGCGGTGCTCCACCTTCTTCGACCAAGCGGGCCAGCTCATTGCGCCGGTGGTCCCAGTCGTTGTAGTGCTCGACCTCTGCCGCTGTTGAGCTGTGCATGACCCACTCGCATCCGGTTGACACGATGATGCGCTTGGCCATGCCCATATGGTCGACATGGAGATGGGACGCAACCAGGCGGTGCAGATCGGTCAGTGCGAAGCCGAACCCCGCCAGGGCCCGGTTGAGCAGTTCGATCTCGTCATCGCCGTCGATTCCGCAGTCCAGCAGTGTCAAGCCCTGGTCTCCCTCGAAGAGGTAGCAATTGACTGCGTTCGGGGTGGGAAAAGGGAGGGGCAGTGTGATCCGGTAGATACCCTCTCCGAGTGGGGCGGCTTCAGAGGAGAGTGTCACCGCGCTAGCCGTGCTCGGCAGCGGATTCTTTGACAACGAAGCGGATGTCCAGGGTGACGGTGTACTCGGAGGGGGCTCCCGACCGGTCTACCTCCCCTTCAACTCCGATGACCTTGAAGGACTTGATCTCTTCGAGGGTTTCCGCGGCACGTCCGAGGATCCCGGAGATGGCGTCCTCGATCGATTGGGGCGAACTACCACCCAACCGCACTGTCTTCGTGATGGATCCCACGACACCTTCCCTTCTTGTGGTCATGATGAGGGTACCGGGTGACGATGGAGCCCCCGTGGCTAGTAGCCAGACACCGAGCGCCTGGCTGGACCCGGCCGACGGGGGCCCTGGAGACCTTGCGTCTCACCACTACTGTGAGACTTCGGGCGGCTGCTGACCAGGGCCACAAGTCCCTAGCAACGGTCGGCGCAGTGAGCCTCTTGCCTGGATCTCCTGTGGTCAAGGTCTGATTGGTGGGTACCAACGCCCGGCCCCCCTCCCGCCGAACTCTTCGGGTCCGGCGTACTCCCCCCAGTTCCGCTCACTTCGTTCGCCAGAGGGGAGGACGAACGAGGGCTCAGTTGACCGCCATCAGGAACCAGACGGCCGAAGCTCCCAGGATGACCAGGGCGGTGGCCAGGGACACAAGCAGCAGATAGCGGGTCTTCACGCGGCCAGCGTACCCGGCCGTGCCAACCACGTTGCCGATCGGGCTCTTAGGACATACCCTGCCCTGCACTAGTCTCAGGGCTCTCACACGGAGGACATCTTGTACGACGTCGTCATCATTGGAGGAGGTCCGGGCGGTTATGCCGCCGGGTTGTACGCCCACAATTTCGGGCTCTCGGTGGCTCTCGTCGAGAAGGATCCAACGGTGGGCGGTACGTGCCTGTTGCGGGGTTGCATACCCGCCAAGCACTGGCTGCACACTGCTGATGTTTTTACCACGGTCCGCGAGGCGGGCACGTTTGGCGTGCAGACGGCCGACCCGGTCCTCGACTGGGGCACAGCTCTCGCCAAGAAGGAAGAGGTCGTGAACGGGTTGGTCCGTGGTCTCACCGGTCTGCTCAAAGCTCGCCAGGTCGATGTCATCGCGGGCTTCGGACGGATCGACGGACCCGGCCGGGTCATCGTCACCGGGGACGAAGGCGAACAGGTCATCGAGGGTCGCAACGTCATCGTGGCAACCGGTTCGGCCCCACGCAGCATCCCCGGGTATTCAATTGACGGGGAGCGCATCGTTAGCTCAGACCATGCGCTTGATTGGCAGCAGCAGCCGGAGCGGGTGGCCATCATCGGGGCCGGTGCCATCGGTTGCGAGTTCGCCAGCCTGCTGGTGGATCTCGGCAGCGAGGTGCACCTGTTCGAGCTGATGGATCAAATCGTGCCGGGGGCCGACCCCGACGCTGCCGCGGAGCTGAGCAAGCAACTTTCCCGTCGCGGCGTGAAGATCACAACGGGGGTGACGGTCGGGCCGGCCGAGCTAGGGAGCGACGGGGTCGTCGTTCCCTTCGGCGACGATGCGGTTGAGGTCGACGTCGTGCTCGTTGCGGTCGGCCGGGCGCCGCAAACAGTTGGCGTTGGTTTCGAGACCACCTCCGCAATAGTCGACCGAGGATTCGTCGAGGTGGATCTGGCGACGATGATGACGGCCGCTCCCGGAGTCTTTGCCGTCGGCGACATTGTGGCAGGCACTCCGCAGCTGGCCCATGCCGGCTTTGCCGAAGCGATTGCTGCGGTCACCTTCATCGCCACCGGAACGCCCGCCCCGGTCGATTATCGGGCCGTCCCGCTGGTCGTGTACACCCACCCGGAGATGGCAGAGGTCGGCTATACCGAGGAACGGGCCCGGGAGATGGGTTTCGAGGTCGAGACGACCTCCCACAGGCTCACCGGCGTGGGAAGGGCCAAGATCATCGGTCAGAATCGGGGCCTGGTCAAGTTGGTCGTCCAGAAGGACGGTCCGATTCTGGGGGCCTCCGTAGTAGGCCCCCAGGCAGGTGAGATGATTCACGAACTGATGTACATCGTCGGTTGGGAAGCATTGCCGGCAGAAGCGTCCGCGTTTATCCACGCTCACCCAACGCTGTCCGAGGCGATCGGCGAGACGCTGCTCACCGCGACGGGGCTTAGCCTGCATTGAAATCATCGATAACGGATCGCGACGCGTAAGGAGAAAGCATGTCCACGACGGTCACCATGCCGCAATTGGGCGAAACGGTCACCGAGGGGACCATTCTCAGTTGGGCCAAGAAACCCGGCGAGCCGATTGCCGCAGACGAAGTCCTTTTCGAGGTATCCACAGACAAGGTAGACACCGAGGTTCCTTCACCGGTGACGGGAACGGTGCTCGAGATTCTGGTAGAAGCGGGCGTGACGGTACCCGTCGGCACCCCCCTGATTGTCATCGGTGAGGCTGGAGAGGCGCCGGTCGCTCAGCCTGCTGCGGCCTCTCAGCCGGAACCGGAGCCCTCATCCGCCCCCGGCCCAGAACCCGTTCCGGCTCCCCTCCCGGTTGTTGAAGAAGTGGCAGTGGCCGCCGTCGCAACCGGGGGCACCGACTCCGCTCCTTCGGCAGGAGAAGCAGGTGAGGCAGCGAGGTTTCTCTCGCCGGTCGTTCGCAAACTTGCCAACGAGCACAATCTCGACCTCAGCCAGATTGTCGGCACCGGCCGCGCCGGGCGGATAACCCGGAATGATGTGCTCCAGTTGATCGACGCAGGCGGAGGGGCCGCTCCGACCGCGCCTCCTGCAGCGCCGGTACCGGCCGCCGCGGCGGTCGCTACTCCCGTCGCAACGGCCCCGTCTGGTCCGATTCCGGTGATGGAAGGCGACGACGTGCGGGATCTGGACCGCATCCGGACCCGAATCGGAACCAACATGATCCTGGCCAAACAGACCGCCGCTCATGTTTGGACCTCCGTTGAGGTCGACTATGAACGCGTGGAGCGAGTCCGCCGGCGGCACCGGACGGCATTCAAGGAGCGGGAGGGTTTCTCCCTCACCTACATGCCATTTATCGCCCGGGCAACTATGGACGCTTTGAAGGCCTTTCCGGTCGTCAACAGCTCCTACTACCTCGAGGAGAAGAAGGCCGTCTTCCACGCCAAGGTCAACCTTGGGATCGCGATCGATCTCGATCAAGGTGGCCTCATCGTTGCGACCATCCACGACGCGGACGGGCTTCGCATGATCGGCCTGGCCCGTCAGGTACGCGACCTGGCAGAAAAGGCGCGGTCCGGGAACCTCGAACCGGATGATGTGGCAGGCAGCACGTTCACGATTACCAACCCGGGGCCTTTCGGTTCGTTCATGTCGGCCCCGATCATCAATGTGCCAAACACCGGGATTCTGTCTACCGACACGGTTACCAAACGCCCAACGGTGATCACAAACGAAGAGGGTCAGGACATGATCGCGATCCGGCATATCGGCTATCTCGGACTGACCTGGGATCACCGGGCCTTCGACGGTTCAACGGCCGTGCTGTTCTTGCGCAAGATAAAAGAGAACCTCGAGACGTGGGATTGGGAACAGGAACTCAATTGAGCCTCGAGCCTCGGGTCACGCAGGAGCGACCGCACGTTGACGTGACCGAGACTCGGGACTCGAGATTCGAGACCCGGAACCAGCCGCTGCTCCGTGTCCGATGGCTGGGGCGTGTTGCGTACGCGGAGGCGTGGGATCTGCAACGGGCATTTTGGGAGGGTCGGGTCGAGGGGCGGTCACGCGATGACTATCTGCTGTTGCTCGAACACCCGCACACCTACACGGTGGGAAGGAACGGCGACCGATCCAACATGCTTGTGTCAGATGAGCGGTTGGAAGAGTTGTCTGCGGAGCTTTTCTTCGTCGATCGCGGGGGCGACATCACCTATCACGGGCCGGGCCAGCTGGTGGGCTATCCGGTTGTGGCGTTGGGAGACTCCAAGCGGGTCAGACGGTATGTCAACCGATTGGAGCGAGCCCTGATCGGGACGCTTGCGACCCTTGGTGTTGAAGCATGGTCAGAGCCCCGATACACGGGCGTGTGGACCGATCGGGGCAAAGTGGCGGCGATTGGTGTGCGCGTAACCCGTGGTGTGACGATGCACGGTTTTGCGCTCAATGTGAACCCCGATCTGTCGTACTTCACCCATATCAATCCTTGTGGGATCACCGACCGGAGGGTGACCTCCCTCGTCGAACTCCTGGGGCGACCGGTGACGATCGAGGAGGTTGCCGGGGAGCTGGTTTCGCAGTTCGGGGCGGCTTTCGATTACCCGGATGTTGAGACGCAGTTCGGGGCGTTCGTCCGTGGCCAGGGGCTTCCCCGCCGATTCGAGGTCGACCGCCTTCTCGACGAAGGCACCTTTGCACCGCGACCGGGAGAGCCGCCCATGACCGAGCGGGGTCTGCTGCCGGGCGAGCCGGAACGGCCCGGGTGGATGCGGGTACGGGCCCACATGGGTTCGGAATACTCCGATCTCAAGAAGTTGATGCGGGGTATGGAGCTCAACACGGTGTGCGAGGAGGCAGGCTGTCCGAACATCTACGAGTGCTGGAGTCAAGGCACCGCCACGCTGATGATTCTGGGGGACCGTTGCACCCGGGCTTGCAGTTTCTGCAATGTCGCCACCGGCAAACCGACCGAGGTCGATATCTTTGAGCCGCTCCGGGCCGCGGCCGCCGTTGAACAGATGGGATTGCGCCATGCGGTGGTCACGTCGGTGAATCGAGACGACCTCGACGACGGAGGTGCTGAGATCTTCGCCGCCACGATCAGAGAGATTCGCAAACGAGTTCCTTTGTGCGACGTTGAGGTCCTCATCCCGGATTTCAAGGGAGATCGACCGGCCCTCGAAACCGTCATGAGCGAAAAGCCATCTGTGCTCAATCACAACACCGAGACGGTGCTCCGGTTGCAGCGAGACGTTCGCACCGCGGCTAACTACGGACGGTCGCTGGCCTTGCTGGCTCGAGCCAAGTGGATCAATTCATCCGGTGCGGTGAAATCGGGGTTGATCGTGGGAATGGGTGAAACCAAAGAAGAGGTTATCGGGGCTCTGGCCGATCTGCGGGCGGTCGGGGTCGACATCGTCACCATCGGCCAATATCTGCGCCCGACTGCCCGGCACCGACCGGTGCATAGGTACGTGCATCCGGACGAATTCGGAGAATTCCGGGAGTTCGGGGAAGGGATCGGCATCTCGAAAGTCGAATCGGGTCCGCTGGTGCGTTCCTCCTATCACGCTCGTGAATCCCTGGAAGCGTCCGGGAACGCGGTTCCCGTTGAGATCGGCCGTCGGTGACCTTCGACTATCGAGCCCGCCTCGACGCGACGCGCCGGCTCATGGAGACACATGGCATCGGCGCACTGCTCGCCTCGGTCGGAGCTGATCTTCCCTATTTGATCGGCTACGAGGCGATGCCCCTCGAGCGGCTCACGATGTTGGTGGTGACCGGGAACCGGGTACCCGTATTGCTCGTGCCGAAACTGGAGGCGCCTCGCGTTGTGGAGCGGCCCGAGGTGTTCGAGGTGCGTCCGTGGAGCGAAACTGAGGATCCGATCGGGATCGTCTCCCGGTTGCTGGAAGGAGTCGGCTCGGTGGTGGTCGGCGACCAGACCTGGGCGACCTTCGTGCTGGCGCTGGAGGAGCGCCTTCCTGCTACCCGGTTCGGGGTTGCGTCCCCACTGACCCGCGCATTACGGATGCGGAAGGATCCGGAGGAACTCGACGCTTTGCGGCGGGCCGGTCATGCCACCGATCGGGTTGCGGCCCGTTTGCGAGAGATGCGCTTCTCGGGAAGAACTGAGGCCGAACTGTCCCGGTTGGTCGCAGACATGATCATCGAGGAAGGCCACCAAGCAGCCACCTTCAGCATTGTGGCCTCCGGCCCAAATGGGGCTTCACCCCACCATGAAGCGGGTGAACGAATCATGCAGACCGGGGACGCGGTAGTGGTCGACTTCGGCGGCAAACTCGACGGGTACTGCTCCGATACGACCAGGATGTTCCACGTCGGAGAGCCAACCACCGAATACAGGGAGATCTTCGCCGTTCTGGAGGAGGCCCAGGCCGCGGCGGTGGATGCGGTCCGTCCCGGCGTAGCGGCCCAAGACGTTGACCGAACCGCTCGGGCGATCATTGCCGCCGCCGGATACGGGGAGTACTTCATCCACCGTACCGGGCACGGCATCGGCCTGGACGCCCATGAACATCCCTACATCGTGGAAGGGAACGACTTCGAGTTGGACGCAGGCATGACCTTCTCGATCGAACCCGGCATCTACCTGCCTGGTCGGTTCGGGATGCGCATCGAGGATATCGTCGCCGTCTCCGACCACGGCGTCGAACGGTTGAATTGTTCCGATCGTCACCTGGCCGTCGTCGGTTGAGCTAGCCCTGCACCTTCCGGATCAACTCCATGGTCGGTTCCCCAAGGCCCGAACTCACCGCTATGAAGCCTTTCAGCTTCGGATTGGCTTGATTGAAGACCGCCGCTGTGCCGTCGGGATTCATCACCACTCCGCCGCCCGCCAGGACCAACGCCGCGCCTGCGGCAACATCCCATTCATGCTTGGGGACCAGCGTCCAGGTGCCGTCGGCCAGGCCGGCCGCAACCAGTCCGAGTTTGTATGCCACCGAACCCACGTTGCGGATCGAGATCGGCTCCCGGAAGAATGCGTCCCACTCGCCGCGCTTGACCTCGCTGCGGCTGGCCAGGACGAGGGCCCCCCGAATGTCCGTCGGTGCCCCCATGGTGACCGCACGTCCGTTGAGGGTGACTCCGTGACCCTCACCGCCGACGATCAACTGGTCGGTGGAGGGATTGAGGATGCCTCCCGCCACGGCGCGCCCTTCTTCGACCAGACCAACCGAGATACACCACTCAGGGATCCCTTGGATGAACTCCCGGGTACCGTCGATCGGGTCGACCACCCACACCCGGCTGCACTCGAGCCGGGAGGAATCATCTGCGGTTTCCTCAGAAAGCCAGCCTTCACCAGGTTCCGGCAGGCTCTCCGCCAAGACCGCGTTTACGGCGAGGTCGGCCTTCGTCAACGGATCGCCACCGGTCTTGAGTACCGACTCGATCTCCCCGGGGGTGAAAGCCGCCACCACCTCCCGGGCTGCCACGAGCGCTCGCTCGATCCGTACCAGGTCCTTTTCGTTCATCATGCTCCTTCAGATCGGCCAGAAGATTGGAACGCCGACCAGGATCACTGCGATCACGGCCAGCGTGAGTGGAAGCCCCAACCGCAAGTAGTCGGTGAATCGGTAACCGCCCGGCCCGTACACCATCATGTTGGTCTGGAAACCGATCGGGGTCAGGAATGAGGTGGCTGCCGCCACGGCTACCGCCAGGGCAAACCCGCGCGGGTTGGCACCTGCCGACTGAGCCGTGGCGATGGCAATCGGAAAAATCAAAAGGACGGCGGCCTTGTTGGTGATCAACTCCTTGAGGAGTACGGTTGCGACCACTACTCCGGCGAGGAGGCCCGTCGGGCCCAAGGCCCCCAGGCCGTCCACAAGTCCTTTGGCGAGTGTGGCGGCTAGGCCGGATGATTCCATCGCGGCGGCCAACCCGAATGCCGACCCGATCGTCACGATGACGTCCAGATCCACAGCCGCCTTGGCTTCGCGCGGGCTGACCACACCGAACACCACCAAGGCTGCTCCCCCCAGCAGGGCGGCGGTGACCATCGGCAACAAACCGGTGGCAGCCGTGACGACGATGGCCACTGCGACCGCTGCCACTACCAAGGCCCGCTTGGTTCGGATCCGCGGAACACCCGCCAGCGGGCTGATGAGGATGAAGTCCTGGCGGTCGCCCCACCGATCATTCCACCCGGGATCGGCTACCACCAGGAGCGTGTCCCCGGCTCTGAGCTCGACATCGCCGAGTTTGTCTGCAATGCGCTGCCCGGCGCGGTGGATGGCCACCACCGCCGCCTGGTACCGGCTCCGGAATCCGATGTCCTTCAAAGTGCGTCCGGACAAGGAAGAGCCGATACCGATCACCGCCTGGAAGTGCGCGGCTTGGGGAGTGTCGATCAGATCGACGTGCGTCTGTTCGGCCAGGCTCAGACCGGCCAGGGTTTGCAGGTCGACGACGTTGTCGACCCGGCCTGCGAATCTGAGCCGGTCGGCCCCGCGCAAAATGTGGTCCGGCCCGATCGCGGCGATGGTTTCGCCTTCCCGGTCGATCTCGACCAGAAAGACGCCCGCCAGGTTGCGCAGGCCGGCCTTTTCCACGGACACGCCGTCGAGGGGTCCGCGGGTTTCGACGATGATATCGACGGTGAATTCAGGTGCCTCGGCGCGGCTGGCCTGGGTGGCGGAACGCCTGGAGGGCATGAGGGCCGGTGCCAGAAGGATGATGAGCGCTACGCCGATCACAGCGACCGGGAGGCCGATTTTCGTGATTTCAAAGAACCCGAGCGGTTCGAATCCGGCTGCTTCGAGGAGTCCGGATACGACGATGTTGGTCGCGGTTCCCATCAGCGTTACCACGCCGCCCAGGACGGCCGCATACGACAATGGGAGGAGATAGTGAGAGGGTGATCGATCTCGGCCTTCTGCCCAGGTTTCCACCTGCGGGATCAGCATGGCGACAATCGGCGTGTTGTTCAGGAAGGCGGAGGCGAGGGTCGTTGGCACCGCGAGGCGGGCCGTGGTCATCCGCTGTGAATAATCGTTGCCAAGCATGGATCCCACCAGCGGCGTCAACGCTCCGGTTTTGTCGGCAGCCTTGGCGAGCACGTAGAGAGCCGCGATCGTAACCGGTGCCGGGTTGCTGAAACCGGCCAGCGCTTCGGCCGGGGTAATGATCCCGGCCGTGAGCGCGGCCACCATTGCGCCCGTCATGGCGACAGAAGGCGGAAACAGGTCGCGAATCAACACCACGACGGTTGCGACGATCACGACCGCCGTGAACCATTGTTCCCAGCTCATGGGAGAACGCTAGGCGCGATCGCCGTTGCCCTCGATATACCCCTGACTCTCGAGGTGCAGGACGATCGCATTCGCTGCCTCCTCCGGGCTCATATCGGTGGTATCGATGGTGACTTCGGCATCGGCCGGTTCCTCATAGGGGTCTGAGATCCCCGTGAACTCCTTGATGATCCCTGCTCGGGCTTTGGCGTACAAGCCTTTGCGGTCGCGGACCTCGCAAACCTCAACGGGAGTCGAGATGTGCACGAGTGAGAAACCCCCGACGTTCTCAACGCCCTTGCGGACTTCCTGGCGGGTGTGATGGTAGGGGGCGATCGGCGCGCAGATGGCGATGCCACCGTTCTTGGTGATCTCAGAGGCTACGTATCCGATGCGGAGGATGTTGAGATCCCGGTGCTCTTTCGAGAATCCGAGTTCGGAGGACAGGTTCTTGCGAACGATGTCACCGTCGAG
>JAHEDM010000037.1 GCA_024641205.1 Actinomycetes bacterium | reverse complement strand
TATGCATCGGGTGCTGATTTCTACCCAACATGCCGCGAATGTCGACCAGACCACTCTGTACGACGATCTCCGTAAGCATGTGCTGGAGGCCGTTCTGCCCGGTCCACACAACGACTTCGACTTCATCGTCAATCCATCAGGGCGGTTCGTGGTCGGCGGTCCGGTCGGTGATACCGGTCTGACGGGTCGGAAGGTGATTGTCGATACCTACGGTGGCGCGGCCAGACATGGCGGCGGGTGTTTCTCAGGGAAAGACCCGACCAAAGTCGACCGTTCGGCCGCATACGCAGCCCGGCATGCAGCCCGCAATTTGGTCGCCGCCGGCCTGGCCGCTCGATGCGAATTGCAGCTTTCCTATGCGATCGGCCGGGCAGAACCATTTTCGATCCACCTCGAGACCTTCGGGACCGAAACGGTACCGGCCTCCCAACTCGAGGAGCTGATCGCCGATCACTTCGATTTCCGTCCCCTGGCCATCATCAACCGGTACGGACTCCAACAGCCCATCTATCAGGAGACCTCCGCCTACGGTCATTTCGGTCGCCCACAGTTCTCGTGGGAGGCAGAGGACGTGGCGGCTAAGCTCGCCGCCGCTGCAGGGCTCTGACCGTCGCGCTCGTCGCCCGGGTTGTTCCCGACGTCCCAACGTTCGCGGTCGACGGCGGCTTCGCTTACGCGGTAGGCCAGGGCCAGGATGTGTCGGTCGGCTCCGTGGTGCGGATCCCCCTTGGGGGTCGAAAAGTGCGCGGCTTTGTCACCGATGTGCGGGCCGGCTCTGTTGTGGGGCTAAAGGAGCTGCGAGGCGTCTCAAGCGAGATACCGGTGTTCGACGAGCGACTGCTGGAGACGTTGCGATGGGCGGCCCATCACTACATCTCGCCGCTGGCCGCAATCCTCGCCAAGAGCGCTCCACCCAACCTTCCACGCCGGGGCGCGCTTCCGCCGTGGCTTGAGGTTCGGGGTTTCGCGTCCGGCCCACTCTCCGGCCTTGGTGGTGCAGCGGGCGCAGGCCGTCGGAATCCGGCCACCTACTTCCTGGCTTCGGCCGACTGGAGCCACCATGTTGAGACTGTGGTCGGCCCGTTGGCAGAATCGGGTCGGTCTGCGGTTGTGGTCGTTGCGACCGCCTTCGAGGCTGCCCAAATGGCAGCCGACCTGACTGCCACGTTCGGGCCGAGGGTCATGGTCGCAACGCCCGAACTGTCGAATCGCCAGATCACCCAAGCATGGCAGGCGGCGGCCACCGTGCCGGGTTCGATCGTGGTCGGTACCCACCGGATCGCCTTTTGGCCGGTGGCAGGATTGGGTCTGGCGACGATCATCCAGGAGGGTCGCCGGGGGATGAAGGACCGTCAAACGCCGACGGTTCACGCCCGGGAGATTCTCAGAACGCGAGCGCGGATCGAGCGATTCGGGGTGGTCTATGTTGGCCGGGTTCCGACTACTGAGGTGCTGCGGGCCGGGACCGAGATCGTTCGCGCCCCCGGCCGGAACCGTATCTGGCCGTTGGTCGAGGTGGTCGACCGGCATGAGGATCCTCCCGGTTCCGGACTTCTGACGGAGCGGGTGAGGTCGGCACTTCGTCATGCGATGGCGCGCCGGGAACGGGTTTTCCTGTTTACCCACCGCCACGGTTACGCCCCTGCCTCGCGATGTGTGAAGTGCCGGACCCTACGACGGTGCGGAGAGTGCGGTGCACGGCCCGATCCGGGTCCCACCTGCGCTCGGTGTGGTGCAGCGTTGGGGCCCTGTCTCTTGTGTGCGGGAGCCCGTTTTGAGCCGCTCGGAGCGGGGGTGGGAAGGATCATCGAAGTGGCCGGCCGGATGCTGGGACCTGACGCAGTTGGAAACGTCGACCAAGGACGATCGGTGATGGTCGGCACCGAACGCGACCTGAGTAAGGCCGGGGTGGTTGACCTGGCAGTGGCAATAGATGCAGACGGATTGATCCTCGGGACGAACTACCGCGCCGCAGAAGAAGCACTGCGGGTTCTCACCCGCCTGGCCGGAAGCGTGCCGTTCGGACGGGGGAAGCGTCTCATGGTGCAGACTTCGCAACCACAGCATCCGGTCATCGCCGCCCTGCGAAGGGGTGATCCGATCGAATTTCTCGAATCCGAGCTCGAGAAACGCGAAGAAATGGGTTTCCCGCCCGCAGGCGAGCTCATCGTTATCGAGGTACGCAACGGTGGCGCCGACAGTGACCCCTTGATCAAGGCGGCGGTTGGGAACGATGCCACGGTGTACGGGCCGGCACCGGCACCGCGCGGGTCGCGGTGGTTGATCCAAGGGGATCGGTTGTCTCCGGTGCGAACCAGGCTCCGACCGGCCGTCCAGCGTCTGCGTGACTCCGGTGCGGCCGTCCGTATCGATGCGGATCCTCTCGACTTGTGATCAAGAGCGCAGGCACGCCGGAAATGGTGTGACTCGGAGACTCAACCCTAGACTGCCCATTCCGGAGGTTGGCGTGGCGATATTTCCAATTCGAACTTTTGGGGATCCGGTACTTCGTGCACAAGCCGACCCGGTCGTCGAAATCGACCAGACCATCCATCGTCTGGTGGCCGACATGCTCGAGACCATGTACGACGCTCCCGGGGTGGGGCTGGCTGCACCGCAGATAGGAATCTCTCGAAGGGTTGTCGTCTTTGACGTGGGAGAGGGACCGCATGTGTTGGTCAATCCTGAGCTCCTGGAAACGGAAGGCGAGTGGTCGTTTGATGAGGGATGCCTGTCAGTTCCGGGTCATTTCTGGCCGATAACCCGACCGGCGTTTGCCCGGGCACGCGGCCTCAATCTCGAGGGTCGCTCCGTTGAGTACGCAGGCGATGAGCTGCTGGGACGGGTCTTGCAGCATGAGGTGGATCACCTCAACGGCCATCTGCTGATCGAGCGGTTGGACACGAAGCCTCGCAAGCAGGCCCTGCGAGACCTGCGCGAGGAAGCGTTGGGGCTAGGAACCTACGAGTGATCTCTTCCGTCTTCCTCGGCACCCCGGCGGCGAGCATTCCGACGCTGCAGGCTGTGGCCTCACTGACAGACCTCCGTCTCGTCGTTACCCGTCCCGACAAACCGCGCGGCCGGTCGGGGCGCGCCCGTCCGTCCCCCGTCAAAGAGGCTGCCAAGGACCTTGGGCTCCCCGTGGCTGAACCGGCGGGCCGTGCAGAACTCGAAGAGGTTCTGACCGAGGCTGCTCCTTTCGACCTTGGGGTGGTGGTCGCTTTTGGGATGATCCTCCGCCCGGCCGCCCTCTCCGTCCCGGGTCGAGGTTTCGTCAACGTCCACTTCTCGCTTCTTCCCAGATGGCGGGGTGCGGCCCCGGTTGAACGAGCCATCCTGAGCGGCGATGAGAAGACCGGAGTCACGCTGATGGTCGTGGAAGAAGGCTTGGATACCGGGCCTGTTGTGGCCGCCCAGACGGTCCAGATACATCCAACCGAGACGGCCGGTGAACTGACCGCCCGATTGGCAGATCTCGGGGCCGACTTGCTCTCCCGTCATGTGATCGATTTTGTTCGAGGCGGAGTGATTCCGGTCCCGCAGGCGGCCTCCGGCGCAACCTATGCCGATCGGATAACGACCCATGAAGCAGACCTGAGTGCGACCCGGCCTTCGAGCGCGTTGCTCCGGGCAGTGCGCGCCTATTCGCCCCGTCCCGGAGCCAGATTCGGACAGGGTGCCCTGAAGGTTTGGAGAGCAGGCCAAACGGATCTCGACCAGCAACCTCCCGGGCGGCTCTTCATCGATGGCAGCCGGCTTTGTCTCGGGACGCACGATCGTCCGATCGAACTCATCGAGGTGCAGGCTCCGGGGGGCAAACGCATGGCCGGAGCTGCGTGGGCGCGTGGCCGGCCGGGAGATCTCGGGCGGCTCCCTTGAAACCTGGGGTAGCGGCGCGAGCCGCGGCGCGCACCATCGTGAGCCGGGTGCTTCGCTCGGGCGCCTATTCCAATCGGGTGGTGCGAAGCGAGACGCGCAAGCTGCCGATCAGGGACGCCGCTCTGGCACAACGCCTCGCCTATGACACCATCCGCAATCTTCTGAGAGTGGACCGAACGATCCAAACGGTGAGCACGCGACCGCTCGACAAGATTCAGGACGATGTGCTCGACACACTTCGGGTAGGCGTAAATGAAGTGCTGTTCGCCCGAACAACGAACCATGCTGCAGTTGATTCAACCGTCGAGGTTGTCCGTTCGATCCAACCCGCTGCAACCGGGTTTTGCAATGCCATTCTGCGAACGGTGATCCGGGAAGGCGAGCCACCTTTGCCGGATGATGCCGGCGGCGCAGCCCTGCGAGTGGGACAGCCGTTGTGGATCTGGGAGCTGATGGTGGAGGCATGGGGCCCTGCTGAGGCGGAGGCGTTTCTGGTGGCCTCGCAGATGGACGCAGCCAGGACCGTACGACTTCGTAGCGGTGAACCTCCGGAAGCCGCTCAGGCGATAGCAGGAATCGGAGGCGCGTACATTCTGCCCCCGACCGGAGACGTTCTGGACTCCATGGCCGTCCAGGACGGTGCGTCGATTGCTGTGGGTTTGGCACTGGATCCACAGCCGGGTGAACGGATTCTCGACCTGGCGGCGGCCCCGGGAGGCAAGACGCTCCATGTGGCGGATCGGTTAGACGGGCGAGGTCTCGTTGTCGCCTCCGATAGGCACCCTCGTCGGGTCTCGTCGGCAGCCGACCACCTGCGGGGGAGCATGGTCCGATGGTGCGTTGCCGACGCCCGCCTTGCTCCGTATCGGACGGCTTCGTTCGATCGGGTCTTGTTGGACGCACCGTGTTCCGGATTGGGGACGTTGCGACGCCGCCCCGAAGTCCGCTTTCGGGTGAAAGCGTCCGACCTGAAAGACCTGTCCCACCTCCAGGCGCTGATGGTGAGCGAAGCCTTGAGGTTGGTCAGACCAGGAGGAGTGATTGTCTACTCGGTTTGCACCGTGACTCCTCAGGAAACCGTCGGCGTAGTTGAAGGCCTTCCGACCGAACCCATCGTCGGATTACCCGGTCGGCCGTGGGCTGGAGGCTGGCTGCTGGCTCCGCACCTCACCGGCACCGACGGCATGTTCATCACCAAAATCCGCGCATAGGCTGAGTACACTCGCCCGATGAAGCCTGCCCGGATAGCGCCTTCTTTGCTTGCCGCCGATTTTGCACACCTCGGCGATGCGGTGGGGAGGATCGAGGCCGAGATCGACATGCTTCACGTGGACATCATGGACGGGCATTTCGTCCCGAACATCAGTCTTGGAATGCCGGTCATTGCTTCGTTGCGAGCTGCCACCTCTGTCTACTTCGATTGTCACCTGATGACCACCAACCCTGATGCCTACCTCGAAGACCTGAAGGCGGCCGGGGCGGATCTGGTCACCATGCATATCGAAGTCACCCCAAATCCCACCCGGGTAGCCAAGAAGGCCCGGGAAATAGGGCTCGACTTCGGTCTGGTCCTGAGCCCGTCCACCCCGTTTGCCGGGGTGGAACCGTTTGTTGAGTTGACCGATCTCTTATTGGTCATGTCGGTGCATCCCGGGTTCGGCGGCCAGTCGTTCATGCCCGAAGTCTTGCCCAAGGTGGAGTCCGCAAGAAAGTTCATTGATTCGCACGCACTTCCGGTCGATATACAGATTGACGGCGGCATAACCGTTCAGACGGCTCCGTTGGCCAGGCAGGCCGGCGTAGACGTTTTTGTGGCCGGGACGGCGATCTTTCGAGATCCCGATCCGGTCGGGGCCGTCCGACGATTGAGGAACGCGATCGAAGCTGTGGAGTGAGATGCCGGAACGAATCCTGGTGGCAGACGATGACCCGGACATCCTTCAGTTCGTCAGGGTAAACCTGGAGCTCGAGGGGTTTGAGGTCGAGGTTGCTCACGACGGGAAAGAGGCCATTGCCAAGGTGATGGCCTCCCCGCCTGATCTCGTGCTGCTCGACGTGATGATGCCGGAGATGGACGGTCTGACCGCCCTCCGTCGTCTCCGCATGCACCCGGCGGCTACCAACACCTCGGTCATTCTGTTGACGGCCAAGACCCTGCCGGAGGATCGGGTGCGCGGTCTCGAACTTGGCGCCGATGACTACGTAACGAAGCCGTTTGACGTTGATGAACTGATGGCCCGGGTGAAGGCAGTTCTGCGGCGCACCCAGGCGATGCGGGATGTGTCCCCGCTCACCGGGCTCCCCGGCAATTTCCGCATCTCGTCGGAGCTAGAGAGCCGGATCGCCGAAGGTGGGCCGTTCGCCGTCGTGCACGCCGACCTCGACAACTTCAAAGCGTTCAACGACCACTACGGGTTCATGCGCGGGGACCAGGTAATCAAGTTCACCGCTCACGTGATGTTGGAAGCGGCAGCTGAGATCGGGGACCCGACCACTTTTGTTGGTCACGTCGGCGGTGATGACTTTGTTGCCACGGTGAACACCGATCTCGTTGAGGACTATTGCAAAGCGGTGATCAGGATCTTCGACGACGGCATCCTCGATCTTTACGACACGGCCGACGCACTGCGCGGCTATATAGAGGTCGCCGACCGCCGCGGCGAACAGCATGCTTTCCCGATCGTGTCCTACTCACTTGGTGTGGCCACCAACTTGAGCAGGACGATCGTTTCCCAGTGGGAGGCCTCAGCGATCGCGGTAGAGATGAAAGAATTCGCCAAGCAACGGACCGGCTCGAGCTACGAGATCGACCGCAGGATCACATAACCTCCCCCCGGCGAGCGAAGCGAGTGAGAAGGGGGGAGGTCCCGAGCGGGGCGAGGGGGAGGGGGGTCCGTTCCCACCAACAGTGCCCTGCGAGCGAAGCGAGTGAGAAGAGGGGAGGGGGCCCGTTCCCACCAACGAACATGGACCCCTACGCGTTTCGGCCCAAGAGCCCCTCCCACGGTAGAATCAAGGCAGATAGCCCACCTTCAGGGCAGGGTGTAATTCCCGACCGGCGGTGAAAGCCCGCGACCCCCGCAAGGGGTGGATCCGGCAGTATCCCGGAGCCGACGGTGAAAGTCCGGATGGGAGAAGGCGGGTGGCTCTTTGCCGCGCGCGTGCTCCCATCGGAAAGGACGTGATGGAGCGCGTGGACCGCCAGATGATGTCTGCTGCAATCGCCGCAGCAGGCGGCCAGTATCCTCACCCGAATCCGCGGGTGGGAGCGGTTGTCGTTGCCCCGGATGGGCGGGTGGTCGGCCGGGGTGGGCACCGGGGACCGGGAAGCCCGCACGCAGAAGTGGTGGCCCTCGCGGAAGCCGGTGAGTTGGCCCGGGGCGCCACGCTGTACGTCACGCTCGAACCTTGTGCCCATCACGGCAAGACGCCGCCCTGCACCGAAGCCATCATTGCAGCAGGGATTGGGCGAGTGGTTGCTGCCGTCGAGGATCCGGATGGGCACGTGGCCGGACGGGGTTTAGCCGCTTTGGCGTCATCGGGAATCAAAGTTGTGACGGGCGTATGCAGCACCGAGGCCCGCGATCTCGACCCCGGATATTTCCATCATCGCAGCACGGGGCGACCCCGGGTCACCCTCAAAGTGGCGATGACGCTCGATGGGCAGGTCGCTGCGGCCGACGGGACCTCGCAATGGATTACCTCGTCCGAAGCTCGTCGGGACGCCCACCTTCTGCGGGCAGCACACGACGCCATCATGGTCGGCGCCGGGACCCTTCTGGCAGATGATCCGCAGCTGACCGTCAGATTGGAAGGGTTCGTAGGGCCGCAACCGCTCCCGGTGATCGTGGCCGGTCGCCGCCGGATCCCTCCAGACCTTCGGGTATTCGAACGGTCCGCCCTGGTCTTTTCGCCGGTCGATCTCGACCTGCCTGCGGAGGTGGTAGTCATTCCTGATGAGAGCGGAGACAGGGTCAACCTGTCGAAGATGCTCGACATCCTGGGCGAGAGGGGAGTCGTTGATCTCATCGTTGACGGGGGCCCTTTGCTGGCGACCAGTCTGTTCCGCAATGACCTGGTCGATTGCGGCGCCGTGTATGTTGCCGCCCGGTTGGCAGGTGGAAGCGGCCGGGGAGTCTTCGATGGGGTCTTTGCGTCCGTTGGTGATCTCCAAGAGGTCCTCCTCACCGGGATCTCCCGGGTTGGACCCGACCTTCGGATCGACTTCGAGAGAGGTTCATGATGTTCACGGGCATTGTTGAAGAAAAGGGACACATAGTTCGCACGATCCGGGCCGACCAGGGGATGCGGATCGAGGTTGACGGCCCGTTAGTCTCCGGCGACCTGGAAATTGGCGACTCGATCGCGGTGAATGGTGTGTGTTTGACGGTCGTTGCCGCAACCTCGACAGGGTTCTCAGCCGATGTTGTCAAGGAGACCCTCGACCGGACCAACCTGGGAGGCTTGCAGTCCGGTTCAGCGGTCGACTTGGAACGACCCATGTCTGCCACCGGGCGGTTCGATGGTCACATTGTGCAAGGCCACGTCGATGGGGTCGGTCGGGTAGACCGCGTGAGCCCCGAAGGCGACGGACGGAGGATGAGCATCGAGGCACCGGAGAGGTTGAACCGCTTCATGGTCGAGAAAGGATCGGTGACCGTCGACGGGGTCAGCCTCACCATTGCCGGCCTCATCGAGGGTGGTTTCGAAGCCGCCTTGATCCCGCACACGCTCGCCGTCACCGTCCTTGGTGAACGTCTGCCGGGAGATCTCGTGAACCTCGAAGTGGACGTGATTGCGAAATACGTCGAACGACTGCTGAAGGAGCGTGCGTGATGTTCGCCTCGATCGAAGAAGCGATCTCCGCGTTCCGGCAGGGGGAATTCCTCGTGGTCGTCGACGACGCCGACCGGGAAAACGAGGGTGATCTGATCATCGCCGCCCAGCACGCCACACCCGCCCGGGTCGGCTTCATGGTTCGTCATACCAGCGGGCTCATTTGTCTGCCCGCGCTTGGTGAAAGACTGGATGAATTGCAGATTCCGATGATGGTGGCGAACAACACAGATGCCCGCCGCACGGCATTCACCGTTTCCGTCGACTACGGAGCAGGAACGACCACCGGGATCTCAGCTGCGGATCGGGCGGCGACGATAGCCGCCTTGATTGATCCGACCATGCCGGCCGGCAGTTTCACCAGGCCGGGGCACGTGTTCCCGCTCCGTTTTCAGCCGGGTGGTGTGCTGCGCCGGGCCGGCCACACGGAAGCTGCCGTCGACCTGGCGATCCTGGCCGGACTCTATCCGGCCGGTGTCTTGGCCGAGATCGTGACCGACGACGGAGAGATTTCTCGATTGCCAGATCTTGAGAGGTTTGCCGCGGAGTACGGCCTCTTGATGATCTCGATCGCGGATCTGATCGCGTACCGGCGGAGACAAGAGAAGCTAGTCAAGCGAGTCAGCGAGGCTCGCCTCCCGACCGCGCAAGGCGTGTTTCGAGCAGTCGGCTACGAATCGCTCGTTGACGGCCGCGAGCACATTGCCCTGGTGAAGGGAGATGTCACCGGCACAGACGGGGTGCTGGTCCGGGTGCACTCGGAATGCTTGACCGGCGATACGTTCGGAAGCCTCCGTTGCGATTGTGGCGTTCAACTCCAAGAAGCCATTCGCCAGGTGGGCGAGGCGGGTGCCGGGGTCGTGCTCTATCTGCGCGGCCACGAGGGGCGGGGAATCGGCCTCGGACACAAGCTCGCCGCCTATGCACTGCAGGACCAGGGAAGAGATACGGTCCAGGCAAATGAGGACCTCGGACTCCCCGTCGATGCCCGAGATTACGGCGTTGGGGCTCAGATCCTCGTCGATCTCGGTGTTACGACGATGAGGCTGTTGACCAATAACCCCAGGAAACGGGCGGGAATCGAAGGATATGGGCTGGCGATCATCGAGACGGTTCCCCTCCGGGTGGCGACGACGGATGAGAATCGCAGTTACCTGGAAACCAAGGCTCAAAAACTGGGCCATACCCTGGAGATAGGAGATCGCTCCTCATGAGCCGATCCGGCGAGGATCAACCCAACGGAGGCTCGTTACGAGTCGGTGTCGCGGTGTCATCCTTCAACGCAGTGATCACCGACGGCCTGCTCGTCGGCGCTCTGGCAGCCCTGGAGGAGTCTTCTGTGGTTGACATCACGGTGGTGCGACTGCCGGGTGCCCTCGAGCTCCCGCTGGCCGCCCAGAAACTCATCGCAGCCGGAATGGATGCAGTGGTGGCGATCGGCGCGGTCATCGAAGGCGAGACAGATCACTACGCTCACGTTGCGACCCAGACGATGGCGGGATTGCAGCGAGTGGCGCTCGATACGGGAGTGCCTGTCGCAAACGCAGTGCTGACCGTGCGGAAATTCTCGCATGCCCGGGATCGGAGTCTCCCCGGCCAAGCGAACAAGGGCTACGAAGCCGCCCGGGCGGCCATCGCTACCGTCACTGCCTTGCGGGAGGTCACCAAACCCACCGCGTAAGGTGCCCTACGTTGACAGGGACCCGGCCCCCCGTATACTGCTCTGGCACAACCGAGCACAAGAGGAGGCCCGCTGCTCCCACCCGGCCATCGCCAAGATGCGCCGCGGTTACGATTACGCAGCATGCCTTGGCTTGCTGCGCTTTTTATTGCCTTTGAATGAGGAGGAGACATCGCTGAGTTACGTGTGAATGGCTACATCCGGGCCCAAGAAGTCCGAGTTGTAGCCCCGGATGGCAGTCAGATCGGGATCAAGAAGATACGAGAGGCCCTGTGGCTGGCAGACCAGCTGGGTCTCGATCTTGTCGAAGTGGCCCCAGACGCCAATCCGCCTGTGTGCCGGTTGATGGACTACGGGAAGTACAAGTACGAGATGTCCGTCAAAGCCCGGGAAGCGCGCAAGAAGCAAACCCGGACGGTGATCAAAGAGGTCAAGTTCAAGCCGAAAATCGGCGAGCACGACTATCTCATCAAACAGCGCAGGACCATCGAGTTTCTCTCTGAGGGTGACAAAGTCAAGGTGACGATCTGGTTCCGTGGGCGTGAGGCGCAGCGACCGGAGCTGGGGCTTCGAATTCTCGACCGCCTGGCCGAGGAAGTCACCGACTACGGCGTCGTTGAGCAGACGCCTTCCCAGGAAGGTCGGAACATGACGATGGTTCTTGCTCCGGTGCGGCGACGCGACCGGCCCAAGGCACATGAGGAAGAAGCCGAAGAAGAGACGCTGACGGAGACTGTCGCCGCGCCGGCATCAACGGTGGTGACTGAACCAAAGCAGGAACAGTCTCCGAAGACAGCAGAAGGGCCCCCGGAAGAGGTAGCCACAGAAGCTGAACAAGAAGAACTCGCCGCGGACGTCGAATCCGAAGTCGAAGCGGCCCAGATCGAAGAGGAATAGGGAGCGGCTGATGCCAAAGATGAAGACCCACAAGGGCGCCGCAAAGCGCTTCAAAGTGACCGGTTCGGGAAAGGTGATGCGCTCCCAGGCCGGCCGGGGCCACCTGAAGCTGGCGAAAAGCCGCAAACGCTTTCGCACGCTCAAAGGTGACGCACCCGTTGCCACGGGTGATGCCCGCAACGTCAAGCGAATGATCGGTCGCTGAGGCGGACCGCAGAGGAGGAAGTCTCATGGCCAGAGTCAAACGCGCTGTGCACGCCAAGAAGAAGCACAAGAAAGTCCTCGACCGGGCGAGCGGTTACAAGGGAGCGAAAAGTCGCCGGTTTCGGGCTGCCAACGAGCAGGTCATGCATGCGATGCAGGATTCGTATCGTGACCGTAGAGCCCGCAAAGGCGAGTTCCGCCGTCTATGGATACAGCGCATCAATGCAGCTGCCCGCCAGAACGGGACAACCTATTCGCAGCTGATAGCGGGGCTCAAGGCCGCCGAGGTCGAG
>JAHEDM010000036.1 GCA_024641205.1 Actinomycetes bacterium | reverse complement strand
TCCGGTCGGCCTGCAGCTCGGCGACCCACAGGACGAGGCGGGAACCGTTGCCGTATGCCATGAGGTAACGGAGTCGGTGGTTGCCGGGGTGGAGGACCTGGGCATCGATCTGCTCGTCACATACCATCCCCTGCTCTTCCGACCCACTTCCCGGATCGTCGCGGGGCGTTCGCCGGCGGGGCGCGCGTACCGGATCCTCCGGGCGGGAACCGCCCTGGCGGTAGCACACACCAACTTTGATGTTGCCGCGGGTGGTGTTGCCGACGCCCTCGCCGATTCCCTCCAATTGAGTGATACGACCGGATTCGGCCCCATCGATGCAGCTGATTCCATCAAGATCGTGACCTTCGCGCCGGCCGATTCATCCGAGCTCGTTGCGGAAGCCATGGCGAGTGCCGGGGGCGGGATAATCGGCAACTACGCGAATTGCTCCTTTCGCAACGAAGGAATCGGCACCTTCCTCCCCGGATATGGGGCGAAGCCGGTGACGGGCACGACCGGGCACTTGCATCGGGAGTCCGAGACCCGCATCGAGATGACGGTAGCTGTGGCCCGCCGGGACGCAGTCCTCCGGGCGCTGGTGGCTGCCCATCCCTACGAGGAGCCTGCCTTCGACGTGTACACCGTGGCGGCGAATCTCGGCATGGCCGGTCGGGTTGGACTTCTGCCGGAACCGATCGAATTGCGCCGGTTGGTTGAACTGGTGTCCGGCGCGCTGGGTGGCCGCGAGTTGCGGTCCGGCGGCCATCTCGGCCGGCCGGTTGGGCGGGTAGCCGTCGTGCCCGGCTCTGGTTCCTCGTACATCCGGGCGGCAGCCGCGGCTGGGGCAGACGTGCTGGTGACCGGCGATGTCGGGCATCATCGGATGGTCGAAGCGGCCGACTTTGGTCTGGCGGTTGTTGACCCTGGGCACTTGGCCACAGAACGACCGGGGATGGAGAGGTTGTACGCTCTGGTTGCCGGTATCGTGCCTGGGGTGATGGACCTCACGCACCCCACCGCCGGGGAGGCAACTGATGAATGAATTCCAGAGCTTGGTCGACCTGCTCGATCTGCAGGCGGTCGACTTGCAGATCGACCGGTTTCTTCACCAACGGCAATCGCTTCCCGAATTGGAGCTGTTCCGCGCTGCGCACGCTCGGAGCGTTCAGATCTCCAACAGGCTTGCGGAGATTTCAGACGAGTTCAGACAAATCAGCCTCAAGGAAGACAAAGCCGAAGGCGAACTCGAGCTGCTGGAGCAAAAAGTACACCAGAAGGAGCAGCGGCTATTCGCGGGCGGTCTGAGCGCTCGGGATACCGACAATATGCGGCGCGAAGTCGAATCGCTCCGAACCCGTGAGAGCACTATGGAGGACGAAGTCCTCAGTCTTCTCGACCGCCGCGAACTGCTCGAGACCGAAGTTGCGGCGATAAAGGTCGAGCTGGAAGCGGCCCAAACGGAAGAGCGTCGGCTGGAGGCAATTGTCGGCGAGGAGTGGAAGAAACTCGACGCTGAGATCGCCAAAAAGGAAGTCCGAAAGCAAGACATTGTCCCGCTCATCGATCCGGAATTGATCGAGCTTTACGAAAACCTTCGCGAGCACAAGGAAGGGGTCGCCATCGGCCGGCTCGTGGACGGTGGCATCTGCGGTGGTTGCCATCTGAGACTCTCGACCGCCGAGCAAAGACAAGTGCTTTCCGAAGAGTTGCCCCGTTGCCTGCACTGCCGGCGGATCTTGGTTCCGTGAGCCTGGGAATGATCTACCCCAAAGGGGGAAAGCATCACGGTGACGGAGCCACGTGGGCGGGTGGGGCCCACCGGCGGTCCGTATCGCAAGCTTTCTTCATCTCCCCGGTCCTTCGATGATCTTCTGGCACGTGGGCGGCACCATCGCCATCTTCCGGTATGTCTTTCGTGACCCGAAGGTCGATCTACGGTTTCTGGTCCTGGGTGCCATCCTGCCTGATCTGATCGACAAGCCGCTCGGCACGCTGCTCTTCCCATCTGCTTTCAACCAAAGCAGCCAGGTGATCGGTCACACGCTCCTCTTCTCGATGCTGTTGATGTCGGTTGTGCTCTTGGCAACCCGGCGCGGTCGGGTACGCCGGCGGTGGATGGCACTGGCGATCGGCTCGTTGATACATCTACTTCTCGATGCCATGTGGACCGTCCAGGAAACCTTCCTGTGGCCTGCCTTCGGTTGGGAGTTCCCGCCGGGAATCCCGGAGTATTGGTCGGGACTGCTGGAACGGCTCCTCGCGAATCCATGGCGGATCGTTCAAGAGGTAGTTGGCCTTGGCTACCTCATCTACCTGTACCGCAGGTACCGATTGGGTGATCCCGAGCGTCGATCGGAACTTCTCCATACCGGCCGGATTGCGGCCTAACCGATAGGTTCTTCTGACTCCCGGGGTTGATCGGATACTGAAGTTCGCGCCCGGGTGTGGAGCATCCTGGCTGCCACCACTACCAGCAGGCCTGCAAAGAGGCGCCGCAAGAGGAGCGGGTCGAGCTCCAGGGCCCACCCGGCTCCGGCCAGTCCACCGATGATGCCGCCCACGCCCAAGGCCGCCGCGACCGGCCAATCGATCCGGCCGGCCCGGCCGTGCATTACGGCGGCGACAATCGTTGCCGGCACCATGGCAGCGAGAGAGGTTCCCTGGGCGACATGTTGATCCACCAGGTAAAAGGCGGCCAGGGTTGGGACGAAGACAATGCCACCTCCAACCCCTAGGGTTCCCGCCAGTATGCCTGCCGCCAGGCCGGTAAACAGCAATCCGGCGACGGCCAACAAGGTCAAATCAACCGACGTGGCGAAGGTCTCTGATCCGGCTCCCTGGTTGGGAACCAGCAGCCGCACCGCCGACACCGTCAGTACCAACACGAAGGCCCCGCTGAGCGACCGCGCCGAGATCCGGTCCATGATCCTTACCCCGAGCAAAGCTCCGGTCGCTGCTCCGGCAGTCAGCGCAACCGCAGCCGTCCAGTCAACCGAACCGTCCGCCGCGAAACGAACCAGGGCTGCGGCGGCCGTCACGACGATGGCAGCGCCCGAGGTCGGATGTGCGCGGTGTGGGAGGTACCCCAGGAGGAGCACGAGGCCCGGGACCACAACGATTCCACCACCAACACCGAAGAGCCCTCCCGTTATCCCTGCTACCAGGCCGATCAGTGCTGCGGTGACGTAGCGCCGGTTGTTCATGGCCGCTCAGTGTACGGACAAGGCTATGACGCTTGCGTCTTGGCCAAGCAGGGAGTGCGCTTCATGATCCGGCGCCACAAAAAGAGGGGGGACGAGAGACAGAAAGGAAGAGCCACAGCACTAGGGTGCCCGTGGTGAGGTCGGCCGTCTTCGTTCTGGCAATACTTCTGGTGGTCGTTACCGCCTGTACCGCGGCGCCTGAGCCGGAATCGACCACAACGACCACTCTGGGTGGGGCCGCCTCCCCGGAGGAGGCGCTCAACGGTCTCTTTGATGCGATCATGCAGGGCAATTATCAGGACACCGCCCTGCTCACCTTTGACGACCAATTGGCTTTGATGGTTTCGCTTGAGGGCTTTGACGTCGCCGACACGGCCTCCATGCTCTCGAACGGCCTGCCGGACCAGGTGCGGACCAACTTCTGGGAATCGTTTTCTGATGGGTTCCCGGCCTTTGCCGAAGAAGAACTCGCGGGTGTCCTCGTCGGCGGAAGCGAAGAGTTCGCGGTCGAGGGGATCAGTTTCGCGACGGTACCCGTTGCCCTCCGTCAATCTGATGGTTCTGGAGGTTGGATTGCTCGAAAGGACGGGCAGGGGAGGTGGCGGTTGGACATGTTCGCGACGTTTGGACCTTCGTTTGCTACTCCGTTCCGTGAGTGGCTGGACGGACTTGGACTTGGTCCAGACGCCGACATGGCCCGAGCCGCCCTCGCCGATCAGCGCGCCAGTCTGCTGGCTGCCCTCCAGGGGCAGCCCTTCGGACCGATTGGCCCAGAGACAGTGGCAGAAGTCGACCGGTTGTTGTTTGAAGCCGGGTAGTCCTAGCTGGTCGTCAGAAACGCCTCAACCTTGTCCTGAGCGGCTTCCATCACTTGGCCCGTGAGTGTCTGCAAAGCCCGAGCAATCGCTAGTTCCTCGCCGACCACCGGCATCGGCGGATCGACTGGATTGCGGCGGGATTTGCCGACTGCTTCGAAGTGATCGCCTCGCAGGTTGAGGACCGCATGAGCGATCGTTTCGATCTCGTCTTCGGATAGGTGGAGGTTGAGGGTGATGTCCTTTTCCATGCGAGCCCCTTTCTTCAACGCACTACGAGCGAGCGTCTCGCGATTCGTCGGCTGCTTCGACCTGGGCTGCGAACGCATCCAGATCGCCCGCCGTTGGTTCGCGCGCCCACACATCGGTGTCGGCCAGCAATTCGGCATAGGTCTTGTCTTGACCGTGCTCAACGACGACCCGGACCGGTATCTCAGGATCGAGGATCTTCTTGTACCGGGCCAGGATCGTCCGGTGTTCCGGACGGTCGAGATCGAACTGGAACACGACTCCGTGGGCGGCGTCGATCTTCTCGCAACCGGCGCCTGCCAGGAGCGGGCAGAGGCCTTCCGAAGGGCCATGGCATACCAGGGCCTGGTGGCCGGTCCTCTCGAGGAATTCCTTGGCGAACGATGCGTAGCTCGTATCGGTCACATCGAGGAGAACCGTGCCTTCCGGAAGCTCTTTTCTTGTCATTACCCTGCTCCTCTCCGTTGTGTCTTCATTCTGCCCTGTCGCTTGTGCCGTGGTTAGGGGCACAAGTCCCGGCTCATATGGCAATAGCTCGAAGTCTCGGTAGCACCTCGCTGCCCAACATCTTGATGAGTGATTCCTGATCCAGCGACGCCATCTGGAGGGTAACGACATCGGCTCCGCAATCCGCGATGAGCGGACGGTACGTCTCGACGATCTGGTCGGGACCGGAGACAATCGAGTAGCGGCCCAGCACTTCCTGGCGGGGTAGGAGGTCGGCTCGCTCCCGGAGGTCGGCGGGATCGACCGCCTCCAGCCGACCGGGTGCCCGAAGACCGCGCCACGCGTGGAGGGCTTCCCATGCTTCTTCTTCGCTTCCGGCCAGAACCGACCAACGAGTGGCGAGCAGGAGGGGCGCCGGCCGTCCTGCTGCGGCGGCTGCCGTCTGAGCCGGTTCGACAACTCGCTCGATGGTGGTCGCAGGGTCCTTGACCGAAGTAATGATGCCGTCGGCCAGGCGGGCGGCCAGGGCGGCCGACTTCGGACCTCCGGCAGCCAACCAGATGGGGACGGGTCCGAAGGGTGGACTGTAGAGCTTGGCCCGATCGGTTTTGTAGTAGTGGCCGTCAAAGGTCAGCTTTTCACCGTCGAGAAGTCGGCGCATTATTTGAAGTGCCTCATCCATGCGGGCGGCTCGCTCCGCATAATTCGGAAACGCGAAGCCCAACGGGCCTTCATTGATGTTCTCGCCGGTTCCGACCCCGAGGTTGAACCGACCGGCCGAGAGCCGGTCGAGGGTGGCGGCCGCCTGAGCCACTACCGCCGGGTGGTATCGCCAGAGAGGTGTTGTGACGCCGGTCGCAAACTCCACATTGGTGGTGGCGGCCGCCATTGCTCCGATCGTCGACCATGCGAATCCGGCGGCCGACGTGTCATCCACCCATGGGTGGAAGTGTTCCGAGACCACCAGCATGTCGAATCCGGCTTGCTCGGCGAGGCGGGCATGTTCGACTAATTGCTCAGGATGCCATTGTTCATGGCCGCAGAAATACGCGAATTTGGTCATGGGCGTCTTCATGCTCCGCACTGTCGGCGTTGATATTGGAGCTTACGGCGATCGGTCGGGTAGTGCAGCCACGCACTCGGGGAAGTTGTTGCGGACGTTGTTGACCAGGGTGGAGACGGCGTGTTCGGATATTTCCGTTTCCGGGACAGATCTGAGGAGGGTCTGAGCCTGGTCTGGATCGGTCAGTTCTTTGTCGAGCCAGTCATCCCAAACGGCCGGGTCGAGCATGACGGGCATGCGCCCGTGAATAGGCGCAAGCATGGGGTGGGCGTTTGTTGTGATGATGGTGCACGATCGGATCCTGTCTCCGGTCTCAGGATCTCGCCAGGTTGACCATAGGCCGGCAAACGCCATGGGGGATCCGTCCTTCAGGTAGATGTAGTGCGGCAACTTGCCGCGCTCCAGTTGTTCCCATTCGAAGAAGCCGTCTGCTGGGATGATGCAGCGCCTGCGGGCGAAGGAATCCCGGAACATGGCCTTCGTAGCTACTGATTCAGCTCGGGCGTTTATCTGGCCACCGGTTGGTGATTTCGCCCAGAAGGGGATCAAACCCCACCGGAAGGTCCCCAGCAGCCTGCGGTTCTCGTGATCGACCACTGCATAGACCGGGTCGGTTGGGGCAACGTTGTAGTTGGCCTCGAGCATCTCGTTGCGAATCTCGTCTACGCCAAAGAATCTGGCGTACGCATCAATATCCTGGGCTATCACGTAGCGGCCACACACCCTCACACCATACCGTCGGGAATGCGACATTCCCGGGGGAATCGGGAACAGATTCGGCCGGTTGGGCGGTTCGCAGTCATGAGATCAAGGAGTTGTTCGTGAAACGCCTGGTGGCTTTGAGCGCGGTGTTTGTTGTACTGGTTTCTGCGTGTTCCCCAGCCGACGAGCGAGCGCGGGGGGAGGGCACCAGTTCGGCCGCGTCTTCAACCGGCTCGACGACGAGTTCACTCGACGCTCCGCCCTCGTCTGATGTCAGCCCTCTTCCCGAGCTGGATGACTTTTCGGCTCTTGATCTGTTCGCGGGGGGCAATCGGGGAGGTGAGTATCCGGCCACGCTCCCGCAGCCGACCATAGACACCGCCGCGTTGTTGCGTGGGCAGGTGCCGGATGGGATTCCGGCTATTGACGATGCCCGGTTCGTTTCGGTCGCTGAGGCCGACGAGTATCTCGAGGGAAACGAAGCGGTTGTTGTGCTCGACATTGAAGGCGATGCACGCGCCTATCCGGTTCAGATTCTGATTTGGCACGAGATTGTCAACGACGTGGTCGGCGGTGTTCCTGTTTCCATTACGTACTGTCCGCTCTGCAACTCGGCCGTGTCGTATGAGCGGATTGTGCAGGGAGAAACGACGACTTTTGGGACGTCTGGCTTGCTGTTCAATTCAGCGTTGGTGATGTACGACCGCCTCACCGAGTCGTTGTGGACCCATTACAACGGAGAAGCGATCGCCGGTCTGGCTACTTCGGAACGCCTTCGGGCGATCTCATCGCCCCTTCTTGGTTGGGCGGAGTTCAAAGAAGCGTTCCCGGACGGGGTCGTGCTCGACCGCAACAACACGGGCTATTCCCGAGCCTACGGAGCGAACCCGTACGTGGATTACGACAACCCTTCCAGATTCCCGTTCCTGTTCCAAGGTGAATTGGACGATCAGATTGGTGCTCAGCGAAGGGTTGCAGGGGTTTCGATTGACGGTGCGGCCAAAGCGTGGACGCTCGAGGCAATCTCGGGTGGCGCGAGCAGGGCCACCCACGATATGGTCGGCGAGCAGTCGGTGGTTGTGTTCTGGAAATCCGGGCAGGCCACCGCCCTCGAGTCTGATCGCATCGATGGCGGGCGCGACGTCGGGAGCGTCGGTGTATTCCTTTCTGAAGCAGGCGGCCAGACATTGACCTTCGCCGGGCAAGGAGAGGCCTTCGTCGATGAGCAGACGAACAGCACCTGGAATGTCTTCGGACACGCTATTGATGGGCCGCTGGCTGGTGCCAATCTGACCGAGGTCCCCCATCTGGATACGTTCTGGTTTGCCTGGTTCTCCTACAACCCTGGGACCGACCTAATCGACGGCTGAGAGCCCGCCGGTTACTCACCCGGCGGCCGGTGCATTATCTTGGGTCGGACATCGAAGGAGTGAGGCCCCGAGTGGCATCAATTGAGCACCGGAAGCGCGTTCTGCTCGTCACCGACATCGACGGGACGCTGGTCGCCCACGACACCTATGATTCGGGTCCCGCAGCCGAGGCCGTGGCCAGCCTGCAGCGGGCCGGCATTCCCGTGGTGATGTGCTCTGCGAAGACTCGCGCCGAGGAGGAGGCGCTCCGGGTCCGTCTCGACCTGGACGATCCGTACATCGTTGAGAATGGGGCAGGCGTGATATTTCCGGTTGGGTTTCCCGGTTCCCGGGCGGGGGATGGCGAGCAGGAGTTGGTCAAGTTCGGTCTCACGTACCGGGAGGTGCGGGAAGGGCTCGAGCAGGCCGCTGCTGAAGCCGGTGTGGCCGTCAAGGGGTTTGGCGATCTCTCTATCGAAGAGGTTTCCGAGCTCACCGGGCTGACCCTCGCCGGAGCGGCCAAAGCCAGGACCAGGGAGTTCACTGAGACTTTTGTACTGGAGAACCCGACCCCGGATCGTGAACTCCTCCTCGCGCAGCAACTCGAAGAACGCGGGATGCTCATGCTCCATGGGGCCCGCTACTGGACGGCGCTTGGCAGGCACGACAGGGCTCAGGCGGTGCGATATGTGGTTTCGCGCTACGAAGAATTCGGTCCGGTCATCTCATGCGGAGTTGGCGATTCGGCGAGCGATATCGGCATGCTCGAGGCCGTCAACGTCCCGATGCTGGTTCAGCAGGCTGATGGCAGCTGGGCCGACCTCGAATTGCCCGGGTTGGTGCGGTTGAATGGAATCGGTCCGTACGGATGGCCCCATGCTGCCGAGGTCGCCCTCAAGCGAGAACGCGACCGATAGCCCGGGCGGTTTCCCGGCCGCCGACTTCGATCCGTTCTTGCGTGAGTTCCCTGCGCTCTAGGCACGAAAGTCACGCCAGAACAGAATGGGTCAACCGTGGGAGATCAGCCCCGGGCGACCTTGACTTTGAATCTGGGCCCGGGCTTCGGCCAGTCGCTCGGCCACAATATGGGTGAGGCGGCGCAGGATCCGGAATCCGACCTCCGGATTGGACTCGAGGGCTGCCATCAAAACCGGTGCATCGATTTCGATCAGCTCGGTCGGTTCCAGGCACACGCCGCTGGTCGGGTGCGTCCCTTCAGCTCCGAGCATGGCTGAAACCCCGATGAGCTCGCCCGCCCGCCCGGCCGCGATAGCCACTTCCGCTCCCCGGTGGCGTGTCTTCTGTCGCAATGAGACAAGTCCGCTCACCACGATGTAGAAGGTGTGGCTTGGTGCGCCTTCTTCGAAGATTCGTTGTCCGGCCACCGCAGATTCCTTGCGAGCGATGCCGGCCAGCAGCGCCCGCTCCTCGGCGTCGAGATCCTTGAAGAAAGGCAACCGCTCGAGTTCCGCAGGAGTGATCATGGCCGTTCCCTTTCCGGTCGGGTGGTGGGCAGATGAGGATTCACTAGAAGAGGCCTCTGACGCGGCCCGTGGAGGGGTCGATGTCCACATTCTCGAAAGCCGGTCGAGAAGGCAGTCCCGGCATCGTCCGCATTGTCCCGCACATCGGGTAGAGGAATCCCGCTCCGATGCTGGCCCGGATGTCGCGAACCGGTAACCGGAAGTTCCGGGGAACGCCCTTCCACTGCGGCTCGTGGCTCAGGCTGAGGTGGGTCTTGGCCATGCAGATGGGCAACCGGTCGTAGCCAAGATCGGTGTAGAGCTTGAGTTTTGCTTCGGCCTCAGGGAGGAAGTCGACTCCGTTTGCGCCGTACACGTTGGTGGCGATGACCTCGATCTTGTCCCGAATCGGGATGTCGAGCGGATAGAGATACCGGAAACTCTTCGGTTGGTCACATGCCTTGATCACGGCTTCGGCCAGGGCTATAGAACCGGCCCCACCCTGTGACCAATGATCCGTCATCACGGCTGCTTCTGCGCCTGCCTCAATCGAGATTTTCTCGAGGAGGGCTATTTCATTTTCCGTGTCGGTGTCGAATCGATTGACCGCCACGATTACGGGAACGCCGAATCTCCTGGCAATACCGATATGGGCGACCAGGTTCGCTGCGCCTTGCTCGAGGCCGGGAAGGTTCTCCTCGACAAGTTCAGCGGGGAGAGGCTTGCCTGCGATGACCCGTCCCACCCCTCCGTGCATCTTGAGCGCCCGGATCGTGGCAACGATCACAACGCAATCGGGCGTGAGACCGCTGGCCCGGCACTTGATATCCATGAATTTCTCCATGCCGATGTCGGCTCCGAACCCCGATTCGGTCACGACATACTCACCCAATCGGAGGGCGATCTGGTCGGCGATCACGCTCGAGTTTCCATGGGCGATGTTGGCGAATGGTCCGGCGTGCACAAGTGCCGGGGTGTGCTCGAGCGTCTGCAGCAGCGTCGGCATGAGAGCGTCCTTCATGAGAACGGTCATGGCGCCTGCTACTTTCAGGTCGTCGGCCGTCACCGGCTTGCCGTCGAAGGTTGTGCCGACAACGATCCTTCCCAGCCGCGCTCGAAGGTCCAGAAGGTCGGAGGCGAGAGCGAGAATGGCCATGACCTCCGAAGCCACGGCGATATCGAATCCCGCCTCCCGCGGGTTGCCGTTGATCTTTCCGCCCAAGCCGACGATGACGCTGCGCAACGCCCGATCGTTCAGGTCGACGACCCGGGGCCAGGTGATCGAGAACGGATTGAGATTCAGCTCGTTTCCATGGGTGAGGTGGTTGTCGATGGCGGCGGCAAGGAGATTGTGCGAAGCCGTTACGGCGTGGATGTCGCCGGTGAGGTGCAGATTGAAGTCCTCCATCGGGATGACCTGGCTGTAACCGCCCCCGGCCGCCCCTCCTTTGATACCGAACGTTGGCCCCATGCTCGGCTGCCGGATGGTGGTGAATACCCGGTGGCCCAACCGACCCAAACCCTGGCTGAGACCAATGGCCGTAGTCGTCTTCCCCTCGCCGAGTGGAGTAGGGGTGATGGCGGTGACATCGATGTACTTGCCAAGTGGCCGGTCTTCGAATTTGTCCCGGACATCGAGGTGAACCTTGGCCTTGTAGCTGCCGTACAGCTCGAGGTCCTCAGGTTCCAGTCCGACCTGGTGCGCAATAGACAGGATCGGCTCAATCGGGGCCTCCTGGGCGATATCGAGATCGCTCGGCACCGGGGTGCGGGGTAGGAGATAGTGGCCGCTCATGCTCATGGGGGCTCCGTCCGAACGGTGGTACTTCGAGTGTAGCCATGGGGCTTTTTCCCACATGCGGCCGTTCGGCCTCGTGTATGTGCCATTCGTACCTTGTGCCCCGAGCGCCGATGGAGGAATCTTTCAGCATGGGCACTCTCCGCGCCTGAGGGCAATTTCAGCGCCAAGGAGGAGGCGCTATGCATTTCGAGCCCATTTCCAAGACCGGTCCTTTCCCGGAACTCCCCAGATTGGCCGATTACGCATCGGTGTGCGAGGGATTCAATTGGGATCAGGCTTGGCAAGAGATCGACGGGTTCCTCGATGGCAAGCTCAATATCGCCCACGAGGCGGTCGACCGCTACGCGGTCGGACCCCGCCGTGATCATGTGGCCATCCGCTGGTTGGGCAAAAAGGGAGCAGTCCGGGACTTCACGTATGCCGATCTGGCCGAATCCACGTCGAGATTCGCCAGCGCGCTGCGCGGCCTCGGAGTCGGAAAAGGCGACCGGGTATTCGTGCTCGCCAACCGGATTCCCGAGCTTTATGTCGCAGCCTTGGGGACTATCAAGAACGGGAGCGTGTTTGCCCCGCTGTTCTCAGCGTTTGGGCCCGAACCGATCCACAAGCGGATGTCGATTGGCGAGGGCAAAGTGCTGATCACGACCGAGGCGCTCTACCACCGCAAGATAGCCAAGATCCGCGACACCCTTCCCGACCTCGAGCACATCATCGTGATTGGCCCTCATGAGGAGCCAACCGAGATTCCCCGCACCCACGACT
>JAHEDM010000279.1 GCA_024641205.1 Actinomycetes bacterium | reverse complement strand
GCCGGAGCCGACGTAGGCGATGTGCGGGATGCCCTGGCTCCCCTCGGTCTTTCGGATGCCCGGATTCAACTCCTGGCGGACGGGCAGGAGCTGAGGGTCCAGACCGAGGCTCTCGACGCCGATCAAGCGGACGCGTTCGTGCGGGCCGTGGCCGACGTCGCAGGCACCGAAGTCACGGACACGAGCGTCGACGAAGTGGGGCCAACCTTTGGAGCGCAGATCGCCCAACGAGCAGTATTGGCCCTGGTGGTCTTCCTGGGAGCCGTGATCCTCTTCATGTCCTGGCGGCTGGAATGGAAAATGGCGCTCAGCGGTATCGTCGCGCTGTTCCATGACCTCATCATCACCTTCGGGGTGTACTCCATCACAGGATTCGAAGTGACCCCGGCCACGATCATCGCCGTCTTGACGATTCTCGGCTACAGCCTCTACGACACCGTGGTTGTGTTCGACAAAGTGCAAGAGAACATAGAGTCCTCCGACCGGGTGACCTTCACGGACATCGTCAACCGGTCGATGAACCAGGTCCTCATGCGGTCTGTCAACACGTCGCTGACCAGCCTGCTCCCGGTGGGAAGCTTGCTCTTCGTAGGCTCGTTCTTGCTCGGGGCGCGGACGTTGCTCGAGTTCGCCCTGGCGCTCTTCGTTGGCATAGCGCTTGGTACCTACTCGTCGATTGCAGTTGCCTCGCCGTTGCTGGCCGTTTGGAAGGAGCGGGAAGACGAGTGGATGAGGGTTCGCCGGCGTCTTGCCAGGGTATCCGAGGATGCGGTCGTGCCGTCTGCGCAGGCGCAGCCGACAACCGAAAAGGCCCGTCCCCGCACCGTGACCGGGGCTACCCCGCGCCCACCCAAGAAGAAGCGGCGCTAGGCACCAGCAGACTCAGAGATCGTCCGGATTCCCGGGCCGATGTACAATCCTGCGGTGGATACACCTACGTACGCCAAGCTGGTTCGAGACGTCGTCGACTTTCCCGAGCCGGGGATACTGTTCAAGGACATAACCCCGGTGCTGGCCGATCGCCAGGCCTTTACGGCATTGGTCGACGACCTGGCGGAGCCATTCGCCGGGAGGATCGACAAAGTTGCCGGTATTGAAGCCCGCGGCTTCATCCTCGCCACCCCGGTTGCCGAGGCCCTCCGAACTGGTTTCATACCCATCCGCAAACCCGGCAAGCTCCCCTGGAAGGTGGTCCGGGAGGATTACCTGCTCGAATACGGCCAAGATTCGCTCGAGATCCATCAAGATGCGGTTGCGGCAGGCGACCGGGTCCTGATCGTTGATGATGTGTTGGCGACCGGTGGTACGGCCGCCGCAGCCGTGCGGTTGCTGAGACGTCTCGGCGCGGAGGTGGTAGGCGTTGCCGTGTTCCTCGAACTGGGCTTCCTTGACGGGAAGTCGGCGCTGCAGGATGTCGAATTGCACTCGCTGGTGAACTATGACGGCGGCTGAGCCGACGGTCCGACCAGACGACGCAATCGTCGCTGAGTTAGCGCCGATCCTGGCGGCCTTCAACTCGCACTACCCGACCGCCTCAGACCAGACAATCCACAAGGCCTACGCCCTCGGGCAGCGCATGCATCGCGGCCAGTTCCGGAAGACCGGTGAGCCGTACATCAGTCACCCGCTGGCCGTCACTCAGATTCTCGCCGAGTACGGTCTCGACGCCGAGACCCTGGCGGCGGCACTCCTCCACGACACCGTTGAAGATACGGAGGTCACCCTCGAAGAGGTTGAAGCCGAATTCGGTCCGGAAGTTGCCCGGATGATCGACGGAGTGACCAAGCTGGATCGGATTCGCTTTGGCACGCGGGAAGAGGCGCAGGCAGCCACCATCCGCAAAATGGTTGTGGCCATGGCACAGGACGTGCGCGTCCTACTGATCAAATTGGCCGATCGCTTGCACAACCTCAGAACCATCGACGCGTTGTCACCTGAGAAACAGGAACGCATCGGCCGCGAGACGCTCGAGGTCTACGCACCGCTTGCACATCGCCTCGGCGTGCAGGAGATAAAGCACGAGATGGAGGATCGTTGTTTCGCCATTCTCTATCCGAAGCGCAACAGCGAGATCGACACTCTCCTCCAGCACAGGGCTCCCGAGCGCGATGCACAGATTCGCGCCGCCGTCGAGCAAGTCCGAACGCTGCTTGCCGATGCGGAGATCCGGGCCGAGGTCACCGGTCGGCCGAAACACCGCTACTCGATCTATCGCAAGATGGTGACTACCGGCTTACCGTTTGAGAAGATCCACGACCTGATCGGTATTCGCGTCATCGTCGATGATGTACGCGACTGTTATGCAGCGCTTGGGTTGATCCACTCCGTCTGGCCGCCGGTGCACGGCCGGTTCAAGGACTACATCGCCATGCCGAAGTTCAACCTCTACCAGAGCCTGCACACCACGGTTATCGGTCCGGATGGCAAACCACTCGAGGTGCAGATGCGCACCGAGGAAATGCACCAGCGGGCCGAATTCGGCATTGCCGCTCATTGGCGCTACAAGGAAGGTATCTCCGACGACGATCTTCCGTGGATGGCCGATCTTCGATTCCTTCAGGACGAATATGCGGACCCAAACGAGTTCCTGGCCAGCTTGAAACTCGACCTCTACCAGGACGAAGTGTTCGTCTTGACCCCGGGCGGAGATGTAAAGACACTGCCGCGCGGAGCAACTCCGGTCGATTTCGCCTATACCGTCCACACCGAAGTGGGACATCGGTGTGTTGGTGCCAAAGTGAACGGTCGCCTGGTCACCCTCGGTACCCGACTGGAATCGGGCGACATCGTCGAGATCGTCACGTCGAAGGCTCAGGATGCCGGCCCGAGCCAGGACTGGCTGGGTTTCGTCAGGACCACCCGGGCGAAGGCCAAGATCAGGCAGTGGTTCACCAAAGAGCGGCGTGAGGCAGCGCTGGTCGACGGCAGAGAACTCGTCCTGGGGGCGTTGCGCAAGGAGCGACTGGGTCTTTCGGCCGCCGCCCGCGACGCCCTCCTGGTCCAGGTTGGGGAACAGCTCGGACTGGCAGACCTGGACGCAGTCTTTGTGGCGGTTGGAGAGGGCACCGTCGCAGCAGCAACCGTCGCCGGTCGGGTCGGCAGGTTGGCCAGGCCGGAAGCCCCAACCGCTGAGCAAGGGTTCCTGCCGGAAATCCCGCCTGAACGGCCCACCCACACCGGCACCGGGGTGATCGTCGAAGGCCTGGATGACGTGTGGGTGCGGGTGGCACGCTGTTGTGCCCCGGTCCCCGGCGACGACATCGTTGGGTT
>JAHEDM010000035.1 GCA_024641205.1 Actinomycetes bacterium | reverse complement strand
ATACCCGCCTCTGAGACCCGCGGGCCTTCTATCGGCCATCCATCCCAAGGCGAAGGCCGTGCGCGTACAAGCGGCCTTGGATTTCCTCAGCGTCGAAGACCACACGCTGTCCCTGCCGCAGGGTCCTGAACACGCTTCCTTCGAGTGACCCGGGTCGGAGGTACACCTCGCTACGGTCGTCGTCTCGAATGATGATCCCGACGCCGGTGCCCGGATCGTAGGTCTTGATCACACCTTGCATGAGGGAGCAGTGTAGTGACGGGTTGAGTGTCCCGTCGCTCAACGGATCGCTATCTACTCCGCTATCCGCCGACCGGGCACGGACAGCGGAAGACGGAAAGCGGAAAGCTGCCCCAGCGAGACTGGAGCCCTATGCCTTCTGGACCTTGCCGGCCTTGAGGCAGGACGTGCACACGCGGGCCCGTCGAGTGTTGGTACCGTCCTTGACGCGGACCCGCTGGATGTTGGGGAGCCAGCGTCGGCTGGAGCGTTTGTGGGAGAAGCTGACTTGCTTCCCGTACCACGGCTCTTTTCCACAGATTTCACACCGGTATGACATGAGAAAGACGACCCTCCTGAGGTCGGATCGGCAGGATAGCACCGTTGGTGTGGAGCGCGGAATTCGTATACTCGCCTCGTTCACAAAAGGAACGCCTCGATGGCCCTCAACGCCGATCACCTCAAGCGGGTTATCAGCCGCTACCACCAGCGGCTCGCCCACCATCGCGAGGCGCTCAATCGTCTGAACGTTTATCCGGTACCCGACGGTGATACCGGCACCAATATGAGCCTCACCATCCAATCGGTCGTAGATGAGGTGCGCGGGGCGGAAGGGATGGATCAGGTTACGGGAGCTATGGCCCACGGCTCGTTGATGGGCGCCCGCGGGAATAGTGGGGTGATCCTCTCTCAGATCTTGCGAGGGCTTTCCGACACCTTTCGTGGCTACGAGGAGGTGGGGACGGCTGCGCTCGTCTTGGCGCTGGCGCGAGCATCCGATGCCGCCTATCAGGCGGTGGTTCGGCCGGTCGAGGGAACGATCCTCACCGTTTTGCGGGCCGCTGCCGACGCAGCTGCCGAGACGGGGTCCGAGGCAGGCGAAGACCTGGGCACGCTGCTCACGAGGGTTTACAACCGTGCCGAGCAGGAACTGGAGAACACTCCCGAGTTATTGCCCGTACTCAAGCAGGCCGGAGTCGTCGATGCGGGGGCAGCCGGGTTTCTCCTGCTCATTGTTGCGTTTCTGGAAGAAGTGACCGGGCTCGACGTGGTTGTCCCCGAGCGGATCTTCACAGCCGCCCGGCAGACGGCCGGAGTATCGGAAAGCTCCCGATCTACGATCGCTGATCTGCGGTACGAGGTGATGTTCCTGCTCGAAACGACCGAAGGAGGGGTCGGCAGCCTCCGGGAGGAGTGGCTCGAAATGGGCGATTCAATCGTCATCGTCGGTGGCGATGGCACATACAATTGCCACATCCACACCGATCGTCCCGGCCCTGCAATCGAAGCGGGCATCGCGGCCGGCCGGCCACATCGTCTCGAGATTACCGATCTCCTGGATCAGGCCGCAGCCGAAGCGTTTCACGCCGACCAGTCAGGAGCGGAGTTCGTCAACGCCCCGGTGGCGGTGATCCCGGTGGTGGCCGGGCGGGGGTTGGTTGAGATGTTTCGCGGCCTGGGGGCCCAGCAGATCGTCACCGGCGGTCAGACGATGAACCCGTCGACGCAGGATTTGCTCTCGGCCGTAGAACAGGTGAAAGCCGAAACCGTCATCCTGCTTCCCAACAACAAGAACATCATTCCGGTGGCCTATCAGATTGATGCGTTGACGGACAAGACCGTCCTGGTCGTGCCGACCGCCACCGTGCCGCAGGGTTTGGCGGCCATGGTGGCGTACTTGCCGACCAACCCCGATGCCCGGAATCTGGGGGACTCCATGGCGGCATACGCCCAAGATGTGAAAACGGGGGAATTGACCCGGGCCGTTCGATCGTCCCCCACGTCCATGGGGAAGGTCTCCGAAGGCGATTGGCTGGGTCTGGCCGACGGCGAATTACATAGCGTTCATCACGACGAGGCGACGGCGCTGATCGCGTTGGTTGACTATCTCGTCGAAGGAGACGCAGAATTGGTCACGATCATCACCGGTCTGTCCGCCCCAACCTCGGTTACGACGGCGGTCCGGGAATGGCTGGCCACCCATCGCCCGGATGCGCGAATCGAAGTCATGAAAGGTGATCAACCCTTGTACCCCTACCTGATCTCAGTCGAGTGAGCGGCAGAAGCCTTGCCGAGCTGACCGGGTTCGCGGTCGATGAGGTCAAGTATCTCAAGGGTCCTCGGGCCGCCTCACTCAAGAAGGCGGGCATCGAAACGGTTGCCGACCTGCTGCTCCACAGCCCGCGCCGCTACATCGATCGTTCCCGAATTGCGCCCATCAACGAAGTGGAGCTCGGTGAAGAGGTCACCGTGATCGGCACAGTGAAGCGAGTGAGCACCCGTCGACCCCGCCGCAACCTGGCGATAACGGAGGCTGTCGTCGGTGACGGCATCTCGTTGCTCACCGTCACGTGGTTCAACCAGCCATTTCGCGAACGCCAGCTCACCGTCGGTGCCGAGGTGGCATTGTCCGGCAAGCTGGATCGTTTTCGAGGCAATCTGCAGATGAAGAGCCCGGCTGTTGATGTGCTCAACGCTTCGACCGAGAGTCTGGTCACGGGACGGGTGGTGCCGGTTCATGCGAGCACCGGGGGAGTTTCGCCCGGCCATCTCCGACGGGCGATCCACAACGCGTTGCAACGAGCCCGTCCGATTGGCGACCCACTGCCACCCGAGATGCGGGAACGGCTCGGGCTCATCTCCAGGGATCAGGCGATTGTCGACATCCATTTCCCGGACAGCCTGGAAGACAAGGATCGGGCCAGGGAGCGGTTGGTGTTTGACGAGCTGTTTCGCCTCGAGGTGGCGCTGGCTCTCTCCAAACAGAAAATGATCGACCAGGCGGTCGGGATCGCCCATGCATCGAAAACGGAGCTGCTCGACCGGTTCGTTGAGAATCTGCCCTACCGGCTTACCGGGGCGCAGGAGAGGGTCATCGGTGAGATTCGCCAAGACATGCTCGCTCCTCATCCCATGCACCGATTGCTGTTGGGCGAAGTCGGATCGGGCAAGACGGTTGTGGCGGTCGCGTCGCTTCTCGCCGGGATCGAAGGCGGCTACCAGGGGGCCGTCATGGCTCCCACCGAGGTCTTGGCCGAACAGCACTACCTGGGAATCAAGGGCCTGCTCGAGCAGGCGTCCCTCGCCCCCTTGGTCGAAGGCGAAGGGGCCGACCTGGGAATGCCGAGCCTTTTTGAAGAGCACGGCCCGGACCGCCCGGTGACCATTGCTCTGCTCACTGGGAGCAATTCCGAGGTGTCGTTTCGTCCACCGGGATCGGTTCGTCGAGATGACATCGTGGGATGGATCGCGGACGGCCGCATCGACCTGGTGATCGGCACCCATGCGCTCATCCAGGAAGGAGTCCATTTCGCGCGTTTGGGTGTTGCGGTGGTGGACGAGCAACACCGATTCGGGGTTCATCAAAGAGTCGAGTTGAAGGACAAGGCGGGCGACGTCGACCCTGATTTGCTGATCATGACGGCTACGCCGATTCCCAGGACGCTGTCCATGACTCTGTACGGCGACCTGGATGTATCCGAACTGGATGAGATGCCTCCCGGGCGCCCCGAAGTCAAGACGATATTCGTCGGCAAAGATCCGGCCGAATTGGCCCGAGCCTACGAACGGGTTCGAGAGCAGGCGGCCATCAACCGGCAGACGTTCGTCGTATGCCCGCTCGTGGAAGACAGTCCCAAGATCGAGGCGGCCTCGGCGACGGCCGAATACGAGCGCCTGCAGGGTGTCTTTCCTGAGCTTCGACTCGGCTTGCTGCACGGACAGATGCGCCCGGCAGACAAACAGGCGGTGATGGCGTTGTTCCGCGATGGTGGTCTTGATGTTCTTGTCTCAACCACGGTCATCGAGGTGGGGATCGACATGCCCTATTCGACGGTGATGATCATCGAGGATGCCGACCGATTCGGGCTCAGTCAGCTTCATCAATTGCGCGGGCGGCTCAGCCGGCACAGCGGCCCTAACTGGTGCTATCTGGTAGCCGAACCGACCACCGACGAGGGGGCAGCCAGAATCGCGGCGATGGTTTCGACCGACGATGGGTTTCGACTGGCGGAGGAAGACTTGAGGATTCGGGGTCAGGGGACGGTGTTCGGAGCTCGCCAGGCGGGATTGTCCGATCTGAAGCTGGCCGACATCCTGGCAGACATGGATACCCTCGTTACGGCGAGGAAAGAGGCGTTTGGGCTGGTCGCTCGAGACCCCGACCTCGAACAGCACCCCGAGATCCGCCGGGAGATCAGAGCGTTGCTGGGCGACGATGTGGAATGGTTGTTCATCTCATGAGGATCATTTCCGGATCGGCCAAAGGGCGAACCGTCGTGGGGCCAAGAGGGCTAGAAACCCGCCCGATGACCGGCCGGGCCCGCGAGGCGCTGTTTTCGTCTCTGGCCGACCGGGTGGTGGACGCCCGGGTGCTCGACCTGTATGCCGGGACCGGTTCGCTCGGGTTGGAAGCGCTCAGCCGGGGAGCCCAATCGGCGGTGTTCGTCGAAAGGGATCGCCGGGCGTTGATCGCCCTCCGCCGGAACGTGGCGACGATCAACCTGGGAGGTGAGGTCGTCGGCGGTGATGTTGACGGTTATCTCGACCGCTGCAATTCGACCTTCGACCTGGTGTTCGTTGACCCTCCCTATGCCCTCTCGCTAGCGTCTGTTGAAGAAGTGCTGAGCAAATTGGAATCGTTGCTCGATGTCAACGCATCGGTGATGGTCCACCGTCGGGCCGGCGAGAACCCCCCGGTGGGCCCCAACGGCTTGAATCTGGCGAGTGAGCGAACGTACGGCGACAGCCGGTTGTGGACGTACCGGAAGGAGGAGACATGAGCAGGGCCCTTTGTCCCGGCAGTTTCGATCCGCCTACCAACGGTCACGTAGATGTCATCAAGCGCTGCCTGTCGATTTTCGATCACGTGGTTGTGGCCATTGTGGCCAACCCTTCCAAGAGTTCGCTGTTCGACTCGCAGGAGCGAACGGCGATGCTCGAAGAGTTGTTCAAAGATGATTTGGACCGCCTCGAGATTCACGCGTTTTCCGGATTGCTCGTTGATTTCGCCCGTGAGCGGAACGTGGATGTCATCGTCAAGGGTCTCCGGGCCGTTTCCGATTTTGAATACGAACTGCAAATGGCTCAGATGAACGAGAGCCTTGCCGGGATCAATACACTCTTCCTTCCCACCAACCCCGAGTACGGCTACCTGTCGTCATCGTTGGTCAAAGAGGTTGCCCGGATGGGCGGATCCGTCGAAGGCCTGGTTCCGCCGATGGTCGCCGCGGCGCTGAAGGAGCGATACGCATGAACGATCTCACCGACTTCCCTCATGAATCGGATGAACCAATTCCCGTCCCGGCTGCGGAGGACCGGCCCGAACCTCCCGTTCAGATTGGTGAACTGTACGACATCATCGACGAGATGATGGTGGCCGTTCAAGAGGCCAAGGCATTGCCCCTGTCCGGGGCGGTGAGGGTCGAGCGCGAAGAGTTCCTCGCCATGCTCGAACAACTGAAAGCCAGTCTGCCGGAGGAATTGCGAGCGGCCCGATGGATGGTTCGGGAGCGGGAAGCTTTCATCGCCCGTACCAACGAAAAGGCCAAAGCGATCATGGATCGCACCAATGTTCGCGCCAAGGAGTTGGTCAGCGAGTCGAATATCATCGCCGAGGCGGTCGAGGAAGCCAACGTATTAACCAGAAGGGCCGAAGGCGAGGCGCGGCGCATCCGGCTTGAAGCCGAGGACCTTGCCGAAGATCGTCTCGAGCATCTAGAAGTGTTGTTCACCAATCTGCTCAAGCAAGTGCGCGAGGCTCGCCACGAGTTTCACCAGTCTCGTCCCGCCCCACCCCCGGTCCCGCAGTAGGCCGTCCCTTCCTACAATCAAGGCATGATGAACAGAAGCCCGTTCGTTCTTCTCGTCACCGACCTGCTCGGCCGTACCGGGACCCACCGGGACGAGACCATCGTCGGCGCCGTCGAGATCGAGCTGGACCTCGACAAGGTCGACGAAACCCATCCCGTGACGGTCCAGGTGCGGCTCGAAGCTTTGGCAGATGAGATCCTTGCCAGGGGGAACGTCGCCTACTCGGCAGAAGTCGAGTGCAATCGCTGTCTGACCGGATGGATCGAGACAGGCGAGGCAATCTTCACTCAGCTGTACAGCAAAGAGCCGGATGAGGACACCCAGCCCATTAGCCGGGATGGCCATATCGACCTCGAGCCGGCCATCCACGATGAGGTCAGCCTGGCCCTACCTCTGGTACCGCTCTGCAAAAAAGATTGCCTGGGACTTTGCCCAACGTGCGGAACCGACTTGAATACAGCTCCCTGTTCTGGACACGCCGACGAGAGCGACTCTCGGTTCAGCGCGTTGCGGCAGTTTTTGGAACCCTGAGAGGAGAGCACCATGGCGGTGCCAAAGAAAAAGATGTCACGGTCGCGGACGCGTCGACGGAAAGCGCAGTGGAAGCTGGACCGTCCTCATACGTCTACCTGTCCCCAGTGTCATAGCCCGAAGATTTCCCATCGGGCCTGCCCAAACTGCGGGACCTATAAGGGCCGCGAAGTTCTAGTCGACGAAACGTAGATCTCCGGTGGCTCGAGTAGCCCTTGATGCAATGGGGGGTGACCGCGCCCCGCTCGAGAACGTGCTCGGTGCCGCCGCCGCGGCCGAGCGCGGCTATGACGTGATTCTGGTCGGCGACCGGTCCGTACTCGCCCCGATGGTGGTTGACCATGAGTCCTACCTGCCGATCGTGCACGCATCCGAAATCATCGGCATGCATGAAGACGCAGCCCGGGCGATCCGGGAGAAACCCGATGCTTCCGTCTCGGTAGCTGCCCGGCTCGTCAAAGAAGGCGTAGTTTCGGCTTTCGTGTCGGCCGGATCGACCGGAGCTGCGATGGCCGCGGCAGCCATCACCATCGGTCGCCTCGAAGGTGTGGACCGTCCGGCCGTGGCCACCATGTTGCCGACCCCGGGCAGCCCAACCGTTCTCATCGACAGCGGGGCCAATCCGGATTGCCGGCCGGAGTACTTCCCCCAATTCGCGGTGATGGGCTCAGTCGTCGCCGAGGTGCATTTCGGGTTGGAGCGACCACGCGTGGGATTGCTCAACATCGGGGAAGAGCGAGGCAAGGGTCGCGAACTCGAGAAGGCCGCCTACGAGCTACTCGAAGCGACTCCGGTCAACTTCATCGGCAACATCGAGGGCCGAGACCTCTCATCGGATGCCGTCGACGTCCTGGTTACCGACGGATTCACCGGCAATGTTGTCCTCAAGACCACCGAGGGCACAGCCCAATTCGTAGCACAGATGGCGCTGGACGCCCTGGCCACGATGTCGCTCGAGGACCAAAAGCGAGTATTGCCGGTGCTCAGCGGGCTACGGGCCCGGCTCGACTACGAGACTTTCGGGGGAGCGCACCTGGTCGGTTCCAAGGGGGTTGTTGTCATCGCGCACGGAGCATCCTCATCAGTGGCGATTGCCAACGCCATCGCACTGGCAGCAGACGGAGCCGATCGGAATCTCGTGAACCGGTTGGCGGACCGGGTGACGTGATGGCCGACCTGGCCGATCTGGAGCAACATTTGGGCGCTACGTTCGAGCACCCCGACTACTTGCGGGCCGCGCTCGTGCACCGGTCGTACGTAGCCGAGCATCCGCGAGCCGAGCACAACGAGCGCATGGAATTCCTCGGCGATGCGGTCCTGCAACTGGTCGTGACGGTGTACCTCTTTGAGAACCATCCGGATTTGGCTGAGGGAGAGATGGCCAAGGTTCGGGCCGGGTTGGTGAACGGAATCGAACTCGCCGACGTTGCCAGGGAGGTCGGACTCGGGAATCATCTCGTTCTTGGGCGAGGAGAGCTCGCCTCGGGAGGGCAGGAGAAAGAGTCGATCCTGGCAGACGCCATGGAAGCGGTTGTCGCAGCGATCTACCTCGACCAGGGCTTCGAGGGTGCCCGCAGGTTCATCCTCGAACGCTGGGCAGACCGGATCGAAGCCCGGGTCGCGGCACCGGGAAAACGCGACTACAAGACGCGGCTCCAAGAGGTATTAGCCCAGGTCGGCAACCGGCCGCGCTACCGGATCACCGAAGAGGGTCCAGATCACGACAAGATCTTCACGGCGGTCGTCGAAGTCGACGGAGACATCGTCGGCGAAGGAACGGGACGGTCCAAGAAAGAGGCCGAGCAAAATGCCGCAGCTCGTGCCCTCGAGCAAGGACTGGTCTGAACCTGCTCTACGATGTTCGCTGTGGAGGAATTCAACGACCTCGACGCAGCCTGGCAGCGGGCGCTTTCGCAAGCGTGGCGGGCCCATGTACTCGGCAACATCGGGGTAGGTGCCGTCTTGACCGACCCGACCGGCTTCATCGTCGGTGAGGGTCGCAATCGGGTTGTCGATACGAGTGCCCCTCCCGGACGGCTCCACGGGAACTACCTGGCGCATGCGGAGATAGATGTTCTCGCCCAGCTACCGCCCGGCGACTATGAACGCCACACCATCTGGACCACATTGGAGCCTTGCCTCTTGTGCATCTCGGCCATCGTCACCAGTCACGTTGGGGTGGTGCGATTTGCGGCCCCGGACCCGCTGTGGCGAGGTCTCGAGGAGTTGCGGGGAATCAATGCCCAGGTCGACAAGCGCTGGCCGGAGCGAATCGGTCCGATGACGGGCCCGATGGCAGCCTTCAGTTCCGTACTGCCCATGGTCTGGTTCTTCCGGAACCAGGGTGGGGGAGCGGCGGTGAGTGCGTACGAATCCGATTACGCCGGTCTGGTGCAGCTGGCCCGGAAGTTGGCCCGTGAGAGAACGCTTGATGCGCTCGGCGGACAAACGGTCGAGGCCGTCCTGGAGCGTCTGTGGCCAGACCTGATTGGGCTTTGAGCTAACCATGCCGACGGGATGCCGGCCGGCGGCCGCTCCCGGCCGTGAGGTGCTGCTATGGCGAGGCCTCATGATCGGTCGCGTCGAAGTTGACGTCGGCGGCGTCGATCACGTTGGCCGTGCGATCCGGGCCGGTCTGCCAGGTCCAGTACATGTTGGTGTGGGCGATCACCTTGTCGGCAGGTGGCAGGCCATACTCCGAGAAGTCCTCGGTGGTGTGGGCGTCACCGACCAGCAGTGTGTCGTAGCCGCGGACGAAAGCGCCGTGGAGCGTCGCGCGAATGCAAGCGTCGGTCTGTGCGCCGGTGATGATGAGTCGACCTACTCCCCGTTGTGCGAGCTCGGACTCCAGGTCGGTGTCCTCGAAGGAATCGCCGTACTTCTTGTGCACCAGAGGCTCGGACTCCCGGCGCTGCAGCTCGGCCACGTACTGCCACCCGTCGCTGTTCTCGGGAAGGTCGTCATCGGAGTGCTGCACCCAGATCACCGGCACCTGCTCGGCGCGGGCTTTTTCGATCAGCGTGTTGATGTTCGCGATCACCTCATCGCGATGGTGGGCGTTGGCCACCACATCGTTCTGAACGTCCACCACCACCAGGGCAGTGTTGGGTCGGTCGCGCAAGCTGGTCATACTGGTCCCCTCGCCTCAGGGCTCCCAACACGATACGTCCCCCGCTGGGATCATGTCGTGGAGATCGGTTGTCCGCCCGGCGACTACTCGCCGGTTTGCCCGTCCACCGACTCGCGGAGGAGGTCGGCATGGCCGTTGTGCCGCGCGTACTCCTCGATCATGTGGACCAGAATCCATCGCAGGCTGGGTGCCCCACCGTCGGGCCAGGGGCGCCGGGCCGGCCGGTCCAGGCCGCCTTCGGCCAGCGCCTCTGCGACCAGCAATCGGGACCGGGCCGCAGCGTCCTGCCAGAGGGCCAAAAGCTGCTCAGGTGAATCCTCGGCGGCCGAGTGCCAGTCCCAGTCGGGGTCGGCCTTCCAGTCCACCGTGTCCCATGGCGGTGCCGGGTCCCGCCCGTGCAATCGCCGGGAGCACCAGTAGTCCTCAACGTAGGCAAGGTGCTTGAGCAACCCGCCCAGGGACATCGACGAGGCGGCGACCGTCGCCCTCAGCCCGACCGTGTCCAATCCGGCGCTCTTCCATGCCAGGGTCGCCCGCTGGTAGTCCAGGAAGCCCAGGAGGGTGGCGGTCTCGTCGCCCGCCAGGGGAGGTTCGGGACGACCCTGCTCGTCCAGGTGGGTCATGGGCGCGTCCCCTGCGGTGCAACCCCTTCGATGAGCCGGGCGCGGACAGGCGACGGCACCAGCTTCAGCACAACGAATGAGCCGCCGACGGCCATCCAGAGCAGACGACGATTCTTCATGGGTCGGACTGTATCTCAGATGAGGGCTTCTGCGCCTGATCGCCCGTGTTCTGAAAGCGCCCGGGATGGGTTCGAGCGCTATCTTGCTCAGCTCATCGTGGATCAGGGTTGGAGTCGATCGAGCGGCCGTACGCCGCGACTCTGACCGATTGGACCGCGGCCTAGGAGTCCCATTGCGACATTTGCTCGACCGATGGCTTTCTGGTCGAAGACATCAGTCGATGCGGGTGCACCCACTCAGGAGCAGCCGGGCGCCCTAAAGTCGCCCAAACCGCCCATCGATCCAGATCGACCAGACGACCCAATCGGGTCGTCGATCTTCGCAGCGCAGCTACCCTCGGCTCAATGCCAGAGCTACCCGAAGTCGAATCGGTTCGCCGGTCCCTGGCCCCCGCCCTGGAAGGTGCCCGGATCGTCTCGGCGGCGGTCCGCCACCCCCGGTTGGCGCGTCGCAACGAAAGCCCTTTCGACGTTGAGGATCGTTTGAGGGGTCGCCTGATCCGTCGGATGGGCCGAACCGGCAAGTTCCTGCTGGCGGACATCGAAGGCGACTTCACCTGGGTGACGCATCTCGGTATGTCGGGACGGATCGAACTGGCCAACCCGGGCGAGCCGGAGAAGCCCCATACCCATGTGGTGATCACAACCGACCGTAGCCGGGAGATGCGGATGGTCGACCCGCGTACCTTCGGGTTCGTTGCGGTCTACACGCCCGAGGAGTTGGCGGGCTCGACCATCGCCGACCTGGGTCCCGATGCCCTCCAGGATCTGCCTCGTTCTCCGGTCTGGGTGCGAAGGCTGGCAGGCAGGAAGGTGGCCATCAAGACTCTGCTGCTCGACCAGAGATTTGTAGCAGGGCTTGGCAATATCTACGCAGATGAGGTGCTCCATCGAGCCAGGATCCGTCCGGATCGTCCGGCCGGATCCCTGACTGTCGAGGAGATCAAGCGTCTGCGGGCGGCCGTTGCCCCGATACTGCAAGCCGGACTTCGATGGGGCGGGACCAGCCTGGACGACCTCGCCTATCTCCTTCCCGACGGTCGGGCGGGCGAGTACCTGCACCGACTCCAGGCTTACGGCCGGGAAGGGTTGCCCTGTCGCCGTGATGGCACATCCGTCGAGCGAACCGTCCTGGGCGGCCGGAGTTCGTTCTGGTGCCCGCAATGCCAGCAGTGAAGGCCATCCGGGCGATGGTGACCGGGCGCGTGCAGGGGGTGGGGTTCCGGTATACGACGATATCCGAAGCACAGCAGAGGAATCTGACCGGGTGGGTTCGCAATCTGCCCGCAGGCGACGTTGAGGTTCTAGCCCAGGGGCCGCCCGCGGCGGTCGACGATTTCGTGGCGTGGTTGGCTATCGGACCCCGGCTGGCGTCGGTCGTCAACGTCGAGGTCACCCCCGTGGAACCCGACGCGGGTCTGGCGACGTTTCAGGTGCGGTTCTAGGCGCCCGCGCGGGGCTGTGATAGCCTCCTGGCGGCGAAAATAACAAGGTTGTGATTCGTGTTTCTCAAATCTCTGAAAGTTGTCGGGTTCAAGTCGTTTGCCGACCGG
>JAHEDM010000034.1 GCA_024641205.1 Actinomycetes bacterium | reverse complement strand
CCAGGAGTTGCGGTTACCCGACCAGGAGTTGTCCCGGTAGATGGGGCGCCAGCCGAGGGCAACATCGACACCGCGGGTGATGATCCAGTGGTAGTACAGGAGCGTGAAGGGATCGAACACGCGTAGATCGGAAGGGATGGGCCGGCCGGTCCAGGTGTCTTCCTGACGCTGCGTTCCTTCGTGGGCCAGTTCCGGTGCGAACCGATCGGCATCCTCGATCGTTGAGCGAGCCAAGGCCTGTCGTTGGGCCGCATAGGCCAGCGCGAACGTTTTTGGTCCGCGCGGGTCTGAAGCGCCAAAAGCGGCGGCAACGTCTGCGTACGAGCCGGCCAACCCGAGGCCGGCGAGGGCATTGCGGGCCTCGATCCACCGGCGCATCGCTTGGGCAGGCTCGAGTGAGATCGCCAGCAAGGCCGCAATCGTCTGCTTTGTTTCCCCCTTCACTCCCTGTCCTGCCAACTCGTGCTGCAGGCTGTCAAAGGCAGCCACGGATCGGTCCCCGGCTCTCAGCAAGGCTGCAGTGATCGAAATAGGAAGCCCCAGTCGGGCTGCTTCCGCCCGAACGTGTTCGATCTCAGCCTTGGTCTGGAGACCTGCGATGGCCAACTCAACGGCGACAACCGGTTCGTGTCCGAGGCGGCGTGCCTCGTGGTATGCATCGAGAAACTCGGTCAGGCTGTCCTCGTCGTTGTTCAGCAACAGGAACGCGGCCAGGGCAGAAAGTTCGATACCGTCCTGCTGGAGGTCCCGGCCTCGAGTCTCGAGAGCCGTTCGGATCAATTCGTATCGTTCCAGCGAAGCATCGGGATCTTCTTCGAGGTCGGCCAGGGCTGCGGATACGGCGGGCCGGGCGATGGATTCGGGCAACCGGGCATAGAGATTCTCGAGCCGGTCGGTCTTCGATCGAGCCCTGTCGTAGGTGCTTTCCAGCTCCGAGATCGATTCCGCCAGGGGTCGTTCTCCCTCGAGGACCGGGGCGGCCTGGCTCAGTCGTACTCCGAGGTCCGAGATCACCGCCGGTCCAACCGGCGACTGCCGGACCTGGCCGGCCACGTCCTGAGCCAACCGCCGCTTGGCTTCGGCGATCCGGTATGGACGCAACGATTCGACCAACCCGTGGATCTCATCGAGCTTGAGCTTGAAAGCCGTCTCGTCCCGGGTCGGCAGCTTCACGGCTTCGGAGGCCGTCTGTTGGACGGTTTCCTCGAGGACGTCTTGTTCGCCCGTAACCCGTAGCTCCAGCGGTATCTCCACCTCGGCGTCCAGCCGAGCCTGATCGACGACGTCGATGGCCCGGAGGGCCCACAGAGCTTCCAGAGTCTTCTTATCAGCGACCGGTCGCTCTTCGGTCAGTGCCCTCAGAGCGTTCATCCCGGCCGTGGTGTTGACCTCGGGTACCTCGACCGGCCGGGCCAACATCAACTCCTCTTCGAGGGTCAGTTCGTAACCGGCCGGCTTCAAACGGGCCAGTTCGCCGTCTACCTGTTCCTGTCGCTGCTTGCGAACGGCCCGCACTTTGTCGAGGCGGCTGTTGGCGGCCCCTGAGCCGACCAAGCCCGCGCCGACGGCCAGCATCAATCCGGCAAATACCCAGCCACCGGTGCCGGAGCCTTCATCCTGAGGGGTTGGCTGGGTCGTGATGGGCTCAAACTGGGTCGTGGTCGGCCCGCCGGTGTCGGTCGGGTCGACCGGGCCCAATCCGGCCAGGGTCTGTTCGAGCCCTCCGACGATGGCGGCCAGACCGCCGTCGAAGTCACCGGCCGCGAAGAAGCTGTTGCCGAGACCGGCGATGAAATCGAGCTGATCGCCGGGTATGAAGATTCCCGGGCCGGTCTCGATGGCCGTCCTTCGGTCTCCGAGGTTGACGACCACCACAATGCCGTCGTCGAGTTGAGGGTCACCGACGCCCCAGGCATTCCCCAGATCCTGGGCAAACTCGTTCGTGTCCCGGCTGCCGGTGCCATCGACTACAACCACCGCGATCTCGTGGCCGTACTGGGCCACCGCCCGCCCAACCGCATCTTCGAGGCGCTGGTCATCAACGACGACGTTGGCGGCGTCGGTTACCCATCCGTCGCAGGTGATGCCTTCAAACTCCGGGCAGTCGGCTGTCTGTGCCAGGGCCGGTGCAGCAGTCGTGAACAACACCAGCAACCCGATGATGAGGATTCTTCGCATTCCACCCCTTTCGACCCGGAGCCTACCGTCGAACGCGGGACGATTCGACGGGATTTGGCGCTCGGTAGGAATGCTGGCGATGATGAGGCGGATTGAAGGAGCTGTATGAATCTGTATGGAGACCAAACCACTGTCGAGCGGGTGCTCACCGACCACCGGACCTGGGCGGTGGTCGGCCTCAGCGAGAACCCGGCCCGGGCCAGCTATCGGGTCGCTGCCTTCCTGCAATCACGCGGGTTTCGCATCATCCCGGTCAATCCCAAGGCCGCGCAGATTCTGGGCGAAATCGCCTATCCCGATCTCGCCTCTATTCCGATTCCGATCGATGTGGTTGACATCTTCCGGAGGTCTTCCCGGGCCGGGGTGCATGTCGACGAGGCCATCGCGGTCGGTGCCAAGGCAGTCTGGCTGCAGCTGGACGTGATCGACGAGGAGGCGGCCGCCCGGGCCCATGCCGCCGGGCTCGATGTCATCATGGACCGCTGTCCGGCCATCGAACTTCCTCGCCTATCTCGATAATCCTCGGCGACGGAAGGGAAAGCATGACCGGCCGCCTGTCGAAGATCTCGAACATCATTCTCCGGGTGGGAGACCTAGACCGTTCGCTGTCGTTCTATCGCGACAAGCTGGGGATGACCGTTCTGGGAGCAACGGGGGAATTCGCGTTTCTGGATGGCGGTGGCGTGACCCTGGCCCTCAACGCTATCGCAGGCGCCATCGAGTCGAACCCACCCGGCCTGACCGAGGTGGTTTTCGAAGTCGATGATGTCGAGGCAGCCTATGCCTCTTTGACCGAAGTGGGGGTTCCGTTCAGGGTTGCTCCGCGGGTGGTCATGAGCAGCAACGGACGTGATCTCCTGGCTGCCGACTTCCGTGACCCCGATGGGAACGTACTGTCGATCACCGGGTGGCGGCAGGTTTCCTAGAGCACCTCTTCGATGTCGTCGCGCTCAAAGACAATGTCCCAGCGATCGAGGCAATCGGCGCATCGGTAGACGAGTACGTCTCCCGGTTCGAGTTCTTCTTCCGCGGGCACCGGGGTGATCAGGTGAGCGCGACCGCCGCAATCGACGCAAATGATCTCTGTGGCGAGCTCCATACGTTCACCCTACCCCCCTGCGACAAACCCGGCTGAGTTGATGAAGCTCAGCCGGGTGTCCTTCTGATGTTCGGTGGTCGGTTCAGGAACCCGACTCGACCGGGATGGCCTGGTGAGAGCCACGGTTGATGGCCACGCGGTGCGGCTTGGCTTCCTCGCGGATGGGGAGGGTGACCGTGAGCACACCTTGATCGTATGAGGCATTGACGCTACCCGTGTCCAGGCGCTCACCGAGCCGTACCTGTCGGCTGTGGGTGCCCGTGGGGCGCTCCCGCAGCAGCCAGTTGGCGCCTTCGGTGTCTTCGAGCTTGCGTTCGGCCGTCACGGTGAGAATGCTGTTCTCGACCAACAAGTCGACGTGGTCCGGATCAACTCCGGGAAGATCGAACTTGAGGGTATATATGCCCTCCTTCTCAAAGGCGTCCATCGGCATCAGGCCGCCCCGCCAGCCGCTTCCCCGCCCACCGAGGAACTGTTCCAGTTCTTCGAAGGGATCCATGAAACGCAGCACCATCGCTACTCCTTTCTTCAGCTGTTGCGATGTACCTATACACATCATATCAAACTTATCTGATAAGGGATGACTCAGATTCAAGAAAGCAACACCACCCGAACCGGGTCGCGTGAAGGACCGTGGTTTTGCTAGGGCAGGGACGTCTTGAGTGGTTTGCCGGTGAAGCGCAGGATGAGGTATCCGATGATCCCGGCGATGCCCGATCCGGCGAAGATGCCGATCTTGGCGAGGTCGGTCAGCGCAGGACTCTTGAAGGCCAGACCGGTCACGAACAACGACACCGTGAACCCGACGCCGGCCAGGGCAGCCAGGCCGAACAGATGTGTCCAGGTGGTGTGGCGGGGGAGCCGTCCCAACCCGAGGCGAACGGCCAGGGCGGTGAAGGCGGATATGCCGACGATCTTGCCGACCAGAAGACCAACGGCTACGCCGAGAGCAACCGGGCTGGTCAGTGCATCGAGGATGTCAACGCCTCCGAACCGGACACCGGCATTGGCGAGCGCAAACAGCGGGACGATCAAAAAGGAACTCCACGGGTGCAGCAAATACTCGAGCCGGTTGAGTGGGGCGATGGACTCGTTGGCGATGGAGCCCAGCTGCCGAGCCTCATGGTCGACACGGTCGTGGCCGTGGGGAGATTCCGGCTCCGGAGCGTACGTACTGAGGACGTAGGTTGCCTTGTGGTGATACTCCTCGTCCGAGTACATGGGCCGGGCCGGAGTCATCAAACCCAGGGCCACTCCGGCCAGGGTGGCGTGCACCCCTGATTCGAGCAGGAAGAACCAGGCCAGGATGCCCATCGGCCAGTAGAAGGCCGGCGCTCGAATTCCTCCTTTCTGGGCGGCCCACATGATGATGAGTGTGATGAGGGCTGCAGCCAGCCATGAGAACGAAAGATCCTCCGTGTAGAACACGGCGATGACGGCGATCGCCCCGATGTCGTCGACGATGGCCAGGGCGAGCAGGAAGAGCTTGGCTCCGACCGGGACCCGACTTCCGAGGAGGGCCACCACGCCGATGGAGAAGGCGATGTCCGTAGCCATCGGGATACCCCAGCCACGGGTGGCCTCGCCCCCTTCCCCGGCGACGAACGCCAGGAAGATCAATGCCGGCACGACCATGCCGCCCAGCGCGGCGATGGCAGGCAGCGCCGCGGCTTTCGGGTCGCGCAACTCGCCGACCACGAGTTCGCGTTTGATCTCCAATCCGACCACCAGGAAGAAGACGGCCATCAAGCCGTCGTTGACGAGTCCGCGGAGGGTTTCTTCGATGTGAAACGATCCCACTTCGATCTTGAAGCTTGTCTCCCAGAGTTCCTGGTACGAATCTCCGAAAGAAGAGTTGGCCCAGATGATGGCGATGACGGCCGCCACCAGCAGCACGATCCCCGAGGCGGCTTCCACTTGGGTGAAGCGCAGGGCGGGTCGAATGAACCGCCGCGGGATGAACCGTTCGGAATGAAGCCACGTGCTGTGGAGTTCTTGATTGGGCATACGGTGGGAGGCTACCAACCGACGGCGGGCAGGCACAGCCGGACGGTGTGTCGGAATAACTCGTCCGGATCCGTTGACTATCCGGCGATATGTCGAAAAGATGTCGACGCGGCGTTGCCTCCTCAGGGCGATATGCTGCCCGCTATGGCCCAAGTCGTGCAGAATCGTTGGCTGCGCAGTGTCTATGTGGTTCTCGGTTTCCTGATGCTCGGCATCGGTGTCATCGGAACGGTTCTCCCCGGAATCCCGACGACGATGCCGATCATCCTGGCTGCATTCTTCTTTTCCAAGTCCTCGCAGCGTTTCGACGACTGGATGTTGAACCACAAGCTGTTTGGACCACTCGTACGCGACTGGCGGGCCGGTGTCGGGTTCACTGCCCGGGCCAAGTCGATAGCGATCACGGCTATCGCGGCGACCTTCACGATCACGGTCGTCTGGGTTGTCGACGTCCCCGGCGTCCGAATCGGGCTGATCCTGCTGGCGATGGCGATCAGCGCCTACATTCTGTGGCTGCCTACCAAACCGGTCGAACCCGACAAGAGCTGAAGTTCGGCTTCATCCGGCCGGGCCGGGCGCTCATCCGCCCGAAACAGCCTGCATTACGGTGAATGTGTCGCCGTCTTGCACGCCTACCTCAAGAGACGACAGCCAACGGGTGTTGGTCTCGTTGTAGAAGAGGTTCACGTGAGGACGTTGCCGACCCGACTCGTCATAGAGATGCACCTTCAGGGCCGGGTAATCGGTCAAGAGCCGGTCGACGGCGCCCTGCAGCGTTTCGGCTTCCACTTCCAGGTTCTTCTCACCACCCAAGATCTGGGCGAGAAGACCGGGCAATCGGACCTGAACCGTCGCCATTTCGTTCAGTTCTCCAGGACGCGCACCGACAAGATCCGGGGCAAGGTCCACGGCAGGGTGGTCCAGGTTTCCCCTGCATCGGCGGTGGCCATGACCTTCCCGGCCGTTGTCCCCAGGTAGATGCCTTTGCGTTGATCGGCGTCCATCGCGCCCCTGAGAACCGCGGTGAAGGTGGGCGCGACGGGGTAGCCGGTTCCCGAGATACTCCAGGATTCGCCGCCGTCGTCGCTCCGGTATACGCGGAACTCCCCGTCGATAGGAAGCCGGTTCTCGTCACTCTCGAGGGGCACCACGAACAAACGGCCGCTTGCCCGGTCGAGGACGATCGGGAAGCCGAATCCGGCCGGAAGACCCGTCTCGATGCGTTCCCAATTGTCGCCGCCGTCGAAGGAGCGAAACACCCCTTGATGCTCCTGGCGGTAGAGCCGGTCGGCGTCGGTCGGATCCTGAACGATGCAGTGGACGCAGTATCCGATGTCGCCTTCCAGTTCGTCCTCGACGGTGCTCTCAATTCCATGGTTCTTGGTGACCCAGGTCTCTCCACCGTCGTCGCTGCGGAAAACACCCACGGCACTAATGGCAACCCAGACCCGATCGGGATTGGACCAATCGACCACTACCTTGTGCGCGGCGAGGCCGCCGAAGCCCGGCTGCCAGGCGGGCCGTGTGGGGTGTTCGTTGAGCCCTTCGAGGGGCTGCCATGTGTCGCCGTAGTCACTGCTGCGGAAAAGGCCTGCCTCATCTACTCCGGCGAAGAGGCTTTCCCCGGCCCGGTTGAGCGTCCAAATCTGCGTGAGTTTGCGTTCGCCGCCGTCCGGCCAGGCGGGACCGTCGACGATCTGGGCCCATTCCTTCAGGTCGGGCGATCGATGCAGTGCGGCTCCGAACCAGTTGCTACCGGTGGCGAGCAGATACGTGCCGTCGCCTGCCTCGCCGAACGCCGTGACCCTCCAGCCCTTGAAGAGAGGGCCCTGCAGGTCCCACTCGCTCCGGGCATCATCAGAGCGAAAGAGGTAGGCACCCTTCTCCGTGCCGACCGCCAATGTCACGCCCATACTCAACCTCCTCACCTCGTCGGCGAGCCTACCTATCTGATACCCGGTTTTGGCGTCGTACGTGCATCTATACCGTGGTCCTGCGACGCCAAAACCGATCTTTGAGGTGGCCCTATGCTTCTCGCCATGTCTCGCAATCGCGAAGTTGCCCGGGTGCTCAGTGAACTGGCGTTGCTTACCGAGCTGGACGAAGGATCTCCGCAGGCCTTTCGGGTACGGGCTTACGACAACGCCGCGCGAGCGGTCGACGGCTTGGCGACCGATGTCGAGGGTCTGTCGGCGGGCGAACTGGTCGCTACCAAAGGGATCGGAAAAAGCACCGCTCAGAAGATTGTCGAGTACCTCGAATCCGGTCGGATTGCCAAGCTGGATCGATTGCGCGAGATGTTCCCGCCCGAGTACGTCGAACTGACCCGTATCCCGGGCCTCGGACCCAAGCGGGTCGCAACCCTGCACGAAGAGTTGGGGATCGGCAGTGTCGCCGATCTCCGTCAGGCTATCGAACACCAAGCCCTGCGTGGCCTGACCGGGTTCGGCCCGAAGAGCGAGGAGAAGATGAGCCTGGCCATCGAGCGTCTCGGACTGTCCGGCAAGGAGCGCAGGACGCCGATCGAACTGGCACTTCCCGTTGCCAAGGAAATTGTTGCCGCGCTCGCTTCGGTCGATGGAGTCGAGGCGATCGAGTACGCCGGGAGCTTGCGCCGGTTTCGGGAAACCATCGGTGATATCGACATCCTCGTTGCGGCCACCGATCACACCGCAGTGATGACAGGCTTCCTGGACTTGCCCATCGTCGACGAGGTCTTGGGGAAGGGTGAAACCAAATCGTCGGCACTCACCCACGGGGGTATGCAGGTCGATCTTCGGGTTGTCGAACCCGACCAGTACGGCGCCGCGTTGCTCTACTTCACCGGTTCGAAGGCACACAACATCCGGCTCCGCCAGCGTGCCATCGATCGCGGATGGACCCTCAATGAGTACGCGCTGTCGGAGGTCGAATCGGAGAAGGTGGTTGCCTCCGAGACGGAGAAAGACATCTACGACGCCCTCGGATTGACCTTCATCGAACCGCCCTTGCGGGAGGACACGGGAGAGATCGAGGCAGCCCGGGAAGACACATTGCCGGACTTGGTCCATCTCCGCGATATCAAGGGCGATCTGCATGTCCACACCGATCTGTCGGGAGACGGGCACGAAACGCTCGAGGACATGCTCGACGCGGTGGCCGCGCGGGGAATGGGATATGTGGCCATAACCGATCATGGCGAGGACTTGCGGATCAACGGGGTTTCCCGCGATCAGATGCTGGCGCAGCGGAACCGTATTGCCGGCTTGGCCGAGCGTTACCACCCGATGCGGATCCTGCACGGATGCGAGCTGAATATCGACCGTGCCGGCGGCCTTGATTACGACCAGGAGTTCCTCATGGGGTTCGACTGGTGCGTGGCCAGTGTCCATTCCTTGTTCGATCTCGATCGGCATGAGCAGACGGAGCGGGTGATCACCGCCATCCGGAACCCGGCCGTCAATGCCATCGGCCACCTGACCGGACGCCAGATCGGGTCGCGGCCGGGCATCGAATTGGACCTCGACACGGTGATTGAGGCCGCCGTCGAGACAGGCACGGCCTTGGAAGTGAACTGCCATCTACGACGCCTGGATGTTGCTCCGGAAGTGGCCCGCCGGGCGGTAGCAGCCGGCGCCTACCTCGTGATCAGTACCGACGCCCACCGGATCGGCGAGCTCGATCAGATGCAGTGGGGAGTGCTCAATGCCCAGCGGGGGTGGGTCGACAAGAGCCGGGTGGTCAACACCTGGCCGGCCGATAGCTTCCTCCAATGGGCGACCGCCAAGCGGGCGCGGTGAGCCGGTACCATCCGACATTCGATCTCGAGGACCTGTGACCAGCTACTTCCCAGACGCCCGGTTCTTCAACAAGAACGGACACCTGTACCCGTACGACCTCCGGTACGACCCCGGGGAGCGGGCCCACCTGAATCTTCTTGCCGACGGCCGAATCCAGTTCCGGGTGGTCGCTCAGTCGGGTCTGGCCTCCGGCAGCCTGGTTTTTGCCGACGGTTCGGGCAGGAGTATGAGTAAGGCCGTCCCGGGTCCCCGGTTTGACGTCTGGGAGGTGACCGTCGACCGCCCGTCCCAACCATTTTGGTATACGTTCGCCTTTCGAACTGCCGATCTAAAAGCCGTGCACCTGGTTCCGGCCGGGGTCAGCAAGGCAGTGGAACGTCTCGACCGCTGGCACCTCAACCCCGACGATCTGGTCCCGTTGGCGGTGCCCGATTGGGCCCGTGGAGCAGTCATCTATCAGATCTTTCCGGAGCGATTCCACAATGCCGATCCGAGCACAAACCCGGTTGGGGTCGATCCTTGGGGGGCTCCGCCACACTGGCTGCGACATCAGGGCGGCGACCTGATCGGAATTGCGGACCAGGCCGATTATCTGGCCGACCTGGGGGTTGATGCGGTGTACCTGAACCCGGTCTTCTCGTCCCCATCGACCCACAAATACGACACGGTCGATTACTACCAAGTTGACCAACACTTCGGCGGCAACGAGGCACTCCGTCGAGTCCTCGACAGGTTGCATCACCGCGACATCAAGGTGATTCTCGACGCATCGTTCAATCACTGTCACCCGAGCTTCTTCGCATTTGCCGATGTGATCGCCAAAGGGCCCGAATCGGCGTATCGGGATTGGTTCGCTATTTCCGGCTATCCGGTGACTGTTTCCGTGCGGCCCGCAAAGATGGCGGAATCCAACTGGCCGGACCCGGACGCCTATCTCGAGTATCTCCGAACACTGGAGGCCGAGTCGGGTTTGCGCGTCGTTGAGGTTGACGACGATGGTCCCCCCGTTGAGTCCAGTTACGAAACCTGGCATGGCGTACCCGGAATGCCTCGTATCAATTTGGCCAACCCCGAAGCCCGCCGCTACTTCCTCGATGTTGCCACCTACTGGATCACCGAGTACGGCATCGACGGCTGGCGCATGGATGTAGCCCGGTATGTCGACGGTGACTTCTGGGTCGATTTCCGCTCTGCGGTCAAAGGTGCCAATCCGGAGGCATATCTGCTGGCCGAGGTCATGGGGGACGCATCTCCCTGGCTGCAGGGGGACCGATTCGACGCCACCATGAACTACACGTTCCGTGAGCTGTGCCTCGACTACTTCGCAGGCGGGCAGTCGAGCACAGATGAGTTCGTGGATGGCTACACCCGGATGCAGGCCATGTACGCACCACAGGTGACCGAGGTGAATCAGAATCTCCTCTCGTCGCACGACACCGAGCGTCTTCTGTTCCTGGCCGGCGGTGATGCCATGAGAGCCCGGCTCGCCACGGCGTTCCAGCTGCTGGCGCAGGGGGCTCCCGGCTTGTATTACGGCGATGAGGTGGGGATGACCGGCGGTGCAGAGCCTGCCTCGCGAGGAGGATTCCCGTGGCACGACGGCGAACTTTGGAACCGAACCCTGCTGGACACCGTGACCACCCTGACGTGGATGCGCCGTAGGTACCCGGCACTCCGGTTTGGCAATATGCAGTTCGTGTGGCGCTCGGCCGGTGCCTTCGCCTACACCCGTTCTTTCGAGGGTCAGCGCCTGTTGGTGATCATCAATCGCGGAGGAGCGCTCGGGGCCATCAACGTGCCGGTGCAGTCCGGCAAACCAACAACGCTCTGGGGCCCCGGTCAGGCGCGGCCTTCGCTGGGATCCATCGTCGTGACCGAGGTCGGCCCGCTCACCGCCACGGTGATCAAGTTGTGAGGCAGTGGTTGGTTCCTGGGTTCTGGTTCTTGGCCGGCTGACCGCTCACCGCCGTTTCCATGACATACATGTACCGGGCCCCGAAAGGCCCGGTACCGCTCGGTAGGTTGGGGTTTATCGGACGGCGGTCAACATCTTGTCGGATTTGCCCTCCCGCCCATGCGGGGCGGCGACGAGGCTCACCATGGAGCAGTTGCTGCAGACGATTCGGAACAGGTTGGCACCGATGCGATCGGTGTGGTGGCGGTGTCCAGTAACCCGGCAGTGCAAGGCCTTCATCGGTGACACACGGTCTCCCCTCTGCTTCCCAGCCCGGGGATGACTCCTCCTGTTCGGAAGTGTACGGAGAGTGAGGTTGAATCTCTCGGATTTCCGTTCTTGCGTGAGAAGCCTGCGCATAGTGCAGAAAACTCACGCCAGAACAGATTTGGGGCCAATCGGGTGGTCCGCGATGCGTAGTATGAAAAAGGTCAAGGAACAGCGGTCCGACGTCTGATCACCTGAGGGGGTAGGTCATGCGAACGAGACATGGGTGGGCCCGTCTGGCAACCTTTGGCTTCAGCTTGCTATTGGTCCTTGTGGCGTGTGGCGGCACCGACGTCACGGAAGGCCCACCCTCGGATGGCGAGGACTCCTCGAACGGGGACCAGGCCTCCACGGGTGATCCGCAAACCCTGGCGGAGTTCTTTGGTTGGGGCGGGGAAGACTTCGATGCGGAAGCCCAGATCGAAAAGGATCGCGCCAGAGAAATGGAAGTGCAGGAGAAGACTGCCGCCTGCATGGCCGAGCAGGGCTTCGAGTATACGCCCTATGTGTCAGAAGAGATGTTCGGGTACTACGAAGGTCCAGAAGAGGATCTGACCGAAGAAGAGCGCATGAAGACGTACGGGTACGGCATGTTCACCTACATGCTCGAAGAAGCACAGAACCAGGACGTCTACCAGGAGGAATTCGACCCCAGCGACGATCCCAACTGGGCGCGCATGGAGGAGATGTCCGAATCAGAGCG
>JAHEDM010000278.1 GCA_024641205.1 Actinomycetes bacterium | reverse complement strand
ATCTGCTCGGACGGGTCCGGTGGTGTATCTGGATGTGCGCGGGTGGATGAATCCTCTGGCTGCCTGGGAAGCGGGCATCTCGCCGGAACGGTTGGTGATCGTGCGGTGCTCGGATCGGTTGTTGTGGCCAAAGGCGGCGGCCGCTCTGTTGGAGGGGATCCGTGCGGTGTATGCAGAAGTCCCGACGGGAGTCCGGGAACCGGTAGTGCGGCGGCTGGCGGCACTGGCCAGGTCGCGGCGATCTGCCCTGTTGCTGCGGCCGCTGGGCGGCGATCTACCCGCCGGGGTGGCCTATGTGCGTTACCAGGGCAGAGAGGTGACCTGGGAGGGTCCCGATGCCGGTCATGGGCGTCTCGAAGGGCGGCGGCTGATGTTGGAAGCATCCGGCAAAGGAATGTCCGGCATCGAGCGGGTGATAGAGGTGGAGGACGATGGTGCGGACGTTGTGCGTATGGTTTCCCGATTGGCCGTTGCGCCGGCCGGACGCGTCGCCGGATAGGGCCTGTCTGGTCGTCGACCGGTCGGCCACCCCCCGGGTGGTGGCTTTCAATCAGCACGCCCGTGAGGCGGGGGTACGACTCGGTATGCGTCGCCCGGAGGCTGAAGTGCTCTGTCCGGGCGGGACAACCCTCGAGCAGGACCATGCGGCCGAATCGCTCGCCTTCGAACCGGTAGCGAGTGCAGTCGAAGGACTGGTCCCGCGAGTGGAAGTGTCCGATCCTGGTCTCTTGTTCGTTCCTATCGATGGGGCCATTCGTTACTACGGCGGGGAGGAAGCTGTCGTCGCCAACCTTGCTCGGGCGGTTCGAGACGTGGCAGGAGCGGGAGGGCGTATTGGCTTAGCCGGAGGCCCGTTTGCGGCGCGGTGGGCGGCGGAAGTAGCCGGCGAAGAGCCGTTGATTGTCGAGGACGACCGGCAGTTTCTGTCGTCGCTGGATGTGGAGGTACTGGGTAGAGAGGAACTGGTAGCTACGTTTCGTTGGCTGGGGATCGGCACCCTGGGGGAATTGGCCTCTCTGCCGAGACCGGCCATGTTGTCTCGATTTGGACAGGCCGGGCTGCACGCCCACCGGTTGGCAAGCGGTGAAGATCGGCGCCCCGAACCGCGCGACCTTCCCGAGGACCCTTCCGTGACGGAGCGTTTCGAAGAGCCGCTCGTCCTTCTGGAACAGGTCGGTTTCGCAGCCCGGGCCCTTTCCCATCGTTTGATGGAGGCGATGAAGGAGAACGGAGTTGCGCCACACCGGGTTGAAGTGAGCGCGAGGGCTGCAGATGGCACGGTGCGGACCCGGGTGTGGCGTAGTGCCGATCCGTTCACGGATGAAACCCTCACCGAACGTGTCTGGTGGCAGTTACGAGCCTGGAACGAATCGGCGGGAATACCTGGTGGGATCGTGCAATTGACGCTTGCCCCGGCCGACCTGTCGGGGGAGGGACGGCAGTTGACGTTACTGGAAGATGTCTCGGCCCGGATCGAAGCGGAGCGGGCGGTTGCCCGGGTGCAGGCCTTGCTCGGACCGGATGCAGTGCTCGAAGGCAGGCCTCAGGGGGGCCGCGACCCGATTGAGCAGGTGCGCTGGCATCGGTGGGGCGACGACCCTCCCGCGTTTGAACGGGATCCCGGTGCTCCCTGGCCGGGCTCGACCCCCGGGCCTTCCCCCGCCCTGGTGCCACCGGAACCCCAGTTGCTTGAAGTGGAATGGGACGGCGGTATGCCCTCCCGGGTTCGCATGCGGAGCCGCTGGGAGCCGGTTCTGAACTGGGCCGGCCCGTGGCGGAAGCTGGGTCGCTGGTGGCAGGGAGAGGGCCATGTCGACCGGTATCAGATGGTTACCTCGGCGGGGGCGTTGTTGTGCGAGCTTCGAGATGAGCAAATGTATGTGATCGGGGTCTATGACTGAGGAAGCCTTTTCTGTAAAAAGCGATCGGCTCGAGCCATATGCAGAACGTGTCGTGGACGTCCTCGGGAGGTTCGCCCCGACGTCTCGCTCGGCGCGCGCTTGTTCAATCAGACTCTTGTGATCGCAACTCCGTCAGAGTCTCTTGGATCTCGGTTCGAATCTTGTCGCGCAGTTGCGGGGCATCTTCCGCGGTCAGGTTTTGCGTAGGGATCGGGGTGCCAATAGTGACGGTAATCGGGCCGCCCTTGATGATCTTGGCCCTCGGTAGCCAGGCTTCGAAGGAACCCTCGATGGTGGTCGGAAGCAAGGGAAGGCCGGTATGGGCGCCGATGAAGAACGCTCCGTTCTTGAAGGGGAGCAGATCGCCGGTGGTGGTGCGGGTTCCTTCGGGGTAGACGATGATCGAGTTGCCCCGAGCGATGGTTGTCGCCGCGTTTTTTTCGATCTCGTTGTAGACGGTTCTGCCCGCAAACCGGTCGACGGGGACCATGTCCAGGCGCCGCAGAGCCCACCCGAGCAGCGGCACACCGAAGAGCTCCTTTTTCGCCAGAAACCTGATCGGAATCGGCAAGGCCAGGAAGTGAGCCATGATGTCGAAGGTCGACTGGTGGTTTGAGACCACGACGTACGAAGTGGAGGGGTCGACGTGTTCAACGCCGATCACCTTCAGGCGCACTCCGCCCGACCACATCCGCGCACGATGCGATCGATGAGGGGAGATGTGGGTGCCAGCAGGCTGGTAATGATCACCGCGGTGGCAGCCACACCGGTCGCAGTCAGGCCGATCAGATAGGTGAACGGGGTGCGGAGTGCGGCGATCATGGCGGTTCAGCGTAGACGTCCACACCTTGAAGTGGCGGTTCTTCATTGGTCAACCGTCTCACCCTACGAACTCGAATCTCTGCCATTTGGGTGTAGTTGGGTCTAGTTTGTGTCACTCCGGTTTGTTATGATCGAACATATGTTCGACATAATGATACATGAGGGGCGAGACCTCCAGGTGGAGGTACTGGACGCACTGGTGGTCGGTGAGCAGGCGTTTCGCCTGGACGTCCTCATCGAGGTAGCCCGACTCGACATCGCGGAAATGTGGAAGCTGGATGGGGCCACCTCGATGGCCGATTGGCTGGTCGGTCGTTACACCCTCTCGGTGGGCACGGCTCGGGAGTGGGTGACCGTTGCCCGGGCGCTCTCCGAACTGCCCCACATCCGGGAGACGTATGCCAACGGTCGACTGTCGTGGGATCAGCTACGAGCGTTGGTCCGGTTCACTTCCCCCGATAATGACGCGGAGTGGGCTGAGCGGGCCCCCACCATGACCGTCGCCCAGCTCCGGGCCGTGAACAAGACCGTCACCAGTGTCGACGTGGTTGAGGTTCATCAGCAGCGGTGGGTGTCGTGGTGGTTTGAGGATGACCGGCCCGGGTTCCACATGACCGTCGATA